>NZ_JANQBQ010000006.1 GCF_024723825.1 Romboutsia lituseburensis | reverse complement strand
TTTATCTTTTTAGCTTGTATAATTAATCATGAAATTGTATAAAATTTTATTAAATTAATAAATAAAGCTATCTCCTTTCTAAGTGTTTTATAATTGTTTCTCGTCAATTCAATTATACCATACTTTTTCCATGCAGGAGATAGTTTTTTTTATTGTCTGAAACCGTTGAAAATACTAGCTTGAAACAGGGTCGTAAACAACAAAAACGTCCGAAAGATGTTTCCTATAGTATCAAGATAGAGGAAAAAGCAAAAAAACACCCCCATTTTTGGGGGTATTTTTATTAAAAATTTACATCTCAATTTCTGTATTTTTATTTTTATATTTAGGCTCATTTTTTTTCTTTTCTTCAACCACTTCTGATAAGTCATATTTATTAAATAAATCAATTAAATGCTTTTTTTCTGAATTTGAATTTATATATGCCTCTTTGTATGCTGCCAAATCTTTTTTTATTTGTTGAATTTCATTTCTATATTTTTCTTCAGTTGTTTTTTTAATATGATCCTTTACATAATCCAATTCAGATTTAAGTGAGTTATAATCTTTTTCTATTTGCTTTAATCTTTTGTTTTCCAATTCAAGTTTATTTATCTCTTTAAATAAATCTTCATTGGTTGCTAAATTCTGCATCAATTTATTTTCATCAAAGTCATACGACGAAGTCAATTTTTCTGCTTTATTTGTAAAAAGCTTATAATCGTCTCCTAAAAACTGTCTTAATAAAGTCCCCGTAAGTTTATACATATCATTTTCTTGAATATAATAACTACCTGAACCACCAAAAATACCTTTTGAGTATTTAGAATTTGATTTTATTGTATTCTCTATTCTTTGCTCTGCATTATCATATTTAAGTTTATATTCAGTAAATCCTTTGTTCATATCCTCCATATGCTTTAAATTCTCTTTAAATGCGTCTAAGACATATTTAGAACTCTCTTTCAAAGCTTTATATTCAATAATGGGTATGTAAGACCTCTTAGGCTCATTCTTTTGGATTATTTCTATATTTTCACTTTTAGCTAATTCTTTTATATGTTCCCTCTCTCTTTCATACCAATCAACCATTTGACCACCAAGAGCTTTAGATATGGAATTACGTTTCGATAAACCCTTTTTATAACCTTCTGCAACTGGAACAAAATCAATATGTAAATGTGGAGTTTCTTCGTCTAAGTGCATTACAGCATTGAAAACTTTTAAAGTTGGATTTCTTTTTTCAAAGTCAATCATATAATCATTCAATACTCTAGTGGCAGATGATTTATCTGCAAAATCTTTATCTCCAACTTGGACCACAATTTCATAAAAGAGATTTTCTTGTTTCGACTTTGCAATTTTATCATAGTAATTATCAATTTTTCTATCGGCTCTTTTTTGTTTTGAATTATATTCATCAACTTCATTTTGAAAAATCTCTTTATAAAATTCTTTTAAATCTTTTTGAACATAAATTATATTATTTTTAACTCTATCTTTATCAATATTATCAGTTAAGAATTTTCTATTGTTATGATTAATGTTTCCTTTTCCCTTAACAAATGAAACGGTCGCTTGTTTCATTTTTTCACCCCCTAATATTATGATTTTCAATCATAATATCATCGGTTTGTTTCTTTGTCAAAGAAACCCTTATATACTTTTGACAAGTGTATCAAAAGAAGGGCTCTTGCAGAGGGCTATGTTCCACCAAAGTACCACCAAAAAAACACCAAAGTTCCACCCAAAAAAAACCACATTTTTCTTAGTGGTTTTAGGAAATTTAAAATTATTTGTGAGACTAAAAAACATTAAGACCTTGCCATTTTTGAAAAATTGGCAAACCCAAAAAACTTTTCTATCACTCGCCGTTAAGCAACCCCACTTCATGAAGAAGTGAGGAATTTAAAAGTATATTTTTTCGAACTCATCAAGATAGTATTTAAAAATTTTTCTAAACATTTCATAGAAAATTTTTTAAATCTGCATCTTGATTTCGTATCTAAGATTATTTTTTTCACACAAAAAGAGAAACAAACCTAACAGATCTGTTTCTCTTTTTTAAATATTAAATGAGTAAATTTAATAATTTAATTATAACATATTTTAATCTATATCAAATTCCTCAATTAGTTTTTTATTATATTTTATTTTATATTCTTCACTTAACTCTTTAAAAGCAAATAAGTTATATTCGTTTTTATCAAAATTCCAAGTATGCGATATCAAAAATTCATAATAATTTGTATCAATTTCTTTCAGATAATCCAAATCACCTTGTTTATATAGTTCTAAAATCTCTTTAAAAATTCCATTATATGTTATAAGTTTTTTGCTCTTTAGTGCTTTGTAAAACATGTCAAATACTTCTTGACTAACTGTATAATCACTATCTTTTGCACCGTATTTTGCAATTTCTGAAATTGACTTTTTATCAGATACATCTATCTTCCTAACATCAACTTGATTTATTGCATTATCTCTTTTACACTCTTTCCAAAGTTCTAAAAATTTCTTTTTAGATAAATAGTCTTTATTTTTAAAATAAGACTTATTTACTGCAATGATCACATGAAAATGTGGGTGATATGTATTTTCTTTTTTGTTATAAGTTATTTCTAATTTCCTAACATAACCTTTATTTATTTTTACAAACTCTTTTCTTTTAGCTAATCTTAAAAAACTTTCATTGAAATCTTTAATTTCATCATTAAGTTTTTCTCCAGGAACATTTGGAGCAGTCAGAGTAAGAAATATAAATTCATATCCAAATTCTTTTTTCAAGTACTCCATTAAAATTGAAAGTTGCATTGTATCCTTCTTTGTTTTTCTCCAAGAACACATTGGACAAAATCTATTTTTGCAAAAATTAGATTTAAGTAATTTTTTATTATTCAAATCTCTATCTCCTAAAAATTCTAAATAACTTCCACATTCATTTATAGCAAATCTACTTGTATTTGAAATATGCTTGTCTATAAAGCTTATTAAGTTTAAATTTTTCTTTTTTTTATCAGAATATTTTTCCTCTAGTTTTATATCTTGCAT
>NZ_JANQBQ010000005.1 GCF_024723825.1 Romboutsia lituseburensis | reverse complement strand
TTTAATCCCCAATCTATCTATTAAATATTGTGTTTCCTCAATGACACATTATGTTACAATTCTAACTTATCTTTTCTATTCTTAGCAAGATTTCTCTTTTTAAGCTGTTCAATTTTTTTATAATTATTATCTAATTTTTCTTTGAAATTTTCAAATGGGTTTTCTGAATTTAAACCATCAATTACATAATAATTATGAACATCTAGAATTAAATCTAACATTTCATCATAACACTCTCTAGGCATTTTAACTGTTTTATTATTAACCATTTTAACTTCATCAGAATCCCATTCAGTAATAGGTTCAACTGAATTATTTATTTTTTCTAATTTATAAATTACTTTATTTTTAATATCAGCTTTGGTTTTTAACTCTTTTCTAGCTTTTTTATAAAAATCTAACTCTCTTCCATACTTTATTTCTTGCTCTTTAGCTTCATTTATTTCATGAGCCAGTTTCTTTTTATAGTCTAAACTCTTAGTGTGACTTTCCTTTGTTTCCTCCTTTGACACACCTCTCTCTAGGTTGTATCCGTTTGCCTTGCAATGCTTATTAAATTGGTCCTGTAACTCGCTGTGTTGTTTTCTTCCGTTAAGAATATCTCTAGCACAAAGACGACCATCAGAGGTTATAGGGGTAAATCCAAAGTGCATATGTGGAGTGCTTTCATCAAGATGAACTGTTGCATATAAAATATTGTCTTTGCCAAATCTTTTTTTTACAAACTCTAATGAATTTTCAAAGAACTCTTTAACCTGATCCATGTCCATTGAATCAAAGAAATCTTTATCAGAAGTAATAACACCATACATATGTTGAACCTGATTATTACCTACTTTTCGCTTACTTTTTTTGTTTTCAGTTATCTTATTATCAATCATTTCAAGATAATTAATATTCTTATCATTTACTAAATCATAATTCAAATAACTTTTTGACAAATCTATATCTTTATTTGAATAATTTTTATTTTCTCTTTGATTATGTCTTTGATGTCCAATAGAATTAGCTTTACTGGTTGCTCTTTCAATTCTAATTATTGAATAACTCATTATTTATATTTTACTCCTTAGTTTTATGTATTTATGAACATTATAACCCCAAAGGGTCACAAATGTCCAACTCACTGGACTTTTTTACTTTGTATAAAAAAGGTGAGCCATTGCATGGAGCTTTAAAACCTAAGACCTTAGTCCCTTTTGAAAAAGGGCTAAAACCCCAAAACTAAGCATGGGGCAATTGCCCCAAACCCCATCACTCGGCGTTAGCCAAGCCCCTACTTTGTAGGAGCATTTCACAAGTGTAGAGCTTTCATTTCATCAAGGAGCTTTCTCGGCATATTCTCACTCACTGCGTTTCGCTGCGATATTCCAAGCTCTCCTTGATTACATTCTCAGCTCGTAGTTGCCCTCTATTAGCTTTTTAAATTAAGTTTATGTATATTTTATCGTTTCGTTAAATTAGAAACGGCTAGAAACGAAGTCAGAGGTGGAGATTTAAAAAATTTTCAGCTTTAGCGTTTTGAAAAATTTTTAAATACTACCTTGATGAAGTGTATAGCCACACACTTTGGCTAAGCTCCACCCACTTTACGTGGTGTGGGGTTGCCCTCGGCGAGTGTGGGGGTTTGGGGGCAAAGTCCCCATAGGTAAAAGTTTTTTGGGTTTGGCAATTTTTCAAAAATGCCAAGGTCTTAAAACCGTAGGTCGCCGAAGGCTCTAAAGTCGTATATATAATAATAAAGAGCTAATTTGTAAAAAAATAGGTTCTAGATATTGGTGTTACTTTATTTGAACCACTTTAGACCATTCCTGGTATTGAGGAGTAGTATTCCTGGTATTGAGGAATGACATTCCTGGTATTGAGGAGTAGCATTCCTCAATATTCAGTATTACTGAATATTGAGGAATGTTTTTAACTTGATTTACTTAAAACATTCCTGTATAATTTATAATACTATTACACGTAAGAGGGGAATGTTTTTTTATGAGTGCAACTATTAGAAAAATTAACCAGATGATAGAAAAAACAACTATTGATGAAAATGGCAATAAATTAAAAACTGAAACAAATACAGTTTATTCATTCCAAAATGAACCACCATATGTAAAAATGTATTTAGATACAATTCTCTACTTAAAAGACCTTCCAAAAGGTCATAATCCAATATTAATGGCAATTTTAAAAAGATTACCTTGGGCAAATCAAGACCAAGATATTGCTTTAAATGCTGGAATTAAAAGAAAAATTGCAACAGAGGTTGGTTGCTCCGTTTCTAAAGTTAATAATGCAATAACAGACCTTGTAAAAGGCGATGTTTTATTTAGAACAGAAGTTGGTGTTTATAAAGTAAATCCTCATTTATTCGGAAGAGGAGAATGGAATGATATTGCAAAATTAAGGCTTGAGGTAACTTTTGATTCAAATGGAAAAACTATTTTAGGAACTATTGAGAAAAATTCTAAAATATAGAGTTTTAATTTAAAAAATATTTAGGAGAGTGTTATATGAAAATTGATATAATTCAAAGTGATTTATATACATTATATGAGACAAAATGTTCTTCAAATGTACCATTTTATGCCAAGCAATTAGATTGGGATTATGCATATGTAAGAGTAGATAAATTTATTAATGGTATAGCAATAGGATCATATTTCAATCACCCAACTACATATAAAAATAGAAAAAATGATATTATCTTTAAATCTAGAAGTATTTGTTGGTCTATAATAAGTACTGAAGAAGCTAAAAACTTAGATATTGAATATCTTGGAGAATAATATAAAAAAGCATGATTTAATCATGCTTTTTTATTACAATAAATCATCATAATAACCATTTATTATTCTAGAAATGGTTTTAATGCTCATCTTTGTTTCTGTCGAGGTAACACGATAATTATATCCACTTCTTATCATGTTTTTAACTTCAATTACTTTTTCTTTAGTAACTTTCTTCTTTGGTGGTTTTAAGTTTGGGTTATATTCTTTTAATTCTTTGTTTAAGTCATCAATTTTAAATTCTAACTTAGTAGTATAAGATTCAATATCCTTGATATTTTTTTCTAAATACTCTAAGCTCCTCGATTTTATTTCTAATAATTCACTACTTCTTAAGTAATCTTCTTTTAATCTAGCTATTTCATTTTTTAATTCTTCATTTATTCTTTTTAACTCAAAATTATCATCAGCCATATTTTTATATAGAGTCTTATAATCTGTTGTATCTAATATATTTTTAAAAGCCAT
>NZ_JANQBQ010000004.1 GCF_024723825.1 Romboutsia lituseburensis | reverse complement strand
AAAATCACCTCATTAATTTTTAATATAGGAATTTATTAAATTCCATCCGCTTAACTTGAGCAACGGACCTGATTTTCAAGGTCGTTGGCGACATGAGCAAAGCGAATTTTATATGTTTTACTATTCCCGTAAACGTACAATTTTAGTCTTTAACCATATTTTAAATATTCTATAAAACAAAATAAATTCATTTTTAAATTCACTCAATCGTGACACTTTTAAATATAAATTTTTATTTTATTGTCCTTTTTGCGTGAATTTATATCATATATATATCAATACTTTCATTTCACTTTTGCGTGACAAAGTTTAAATATATAAATTAATTAAATAAATATGTTTTACCCTTAATAAAAAACATATAAAACGTTTAAATTCCAACGTTTAAATACATATTTTTCACATAAATAGGACATAATATAACTATAGAAATAAAGTTAAAAATTACATCTAAGGAGTGAAAAAAATGCAAATATATATAGCAGATTTAGCAGCCTATAATAGTGGATATTTAAAAGGAGAATGGATTGAACTTCCTACAGAAAATGAAAATATAAATGATGCAATTTTAAGACAAAGTAAAAATGGTCAAAGTGATTTTTCTATTCACGATTACGAGCTACCATTTGAAATTGGAGAGTACACAGACCCAATAAAAGTAAATGAATTATGTGAAACTGTAGAAACTTTAGATTTAAATAGATATTTAATAGAACACCTTGAATACACTTATGGAATTGATTTTAAAAATTTAGATATACATATGATTAAAAAATATTTAGAAGATGTATACACAATAGAAGGCAGTAATAACAATGAGTTTGCAGAAAATTATATGTATGAGTTCTATGAGGAACTATTAGAAAGTATCCCCTGGGAGCTAAGTTATAGCATAGATTACGATACAGTTTTCAATAAATTGCAAATGACAATGAGCATAACAAAAAATCCTGATAAAAATATATATTATTATTCAAATAACTAGGAGGTAAGCTAATGATTAAAGCTAGGAATAAAATTCGCTGCGCTCATGTCGCCAACGACCTTGAAAAGCAGGTCCGTTGCTCAAAAATCTACATAGGAAGCAGTAAAAGGGGCTACTTAAACGAGGAAATGATCTCTGTAATATATGATTATTTAGCAAACCAAGAAATATATGAATTTACAAAGGCAAAGCCTAGAAAAATAGGAGATAAATATTTATTAGAAGTAGAATTGAACAATCAAACCAAATCATTATTACATGACCTAAAAAATATGGACCAACTAAAATTATATAAAAGAACCCATACATGGGAAGATATATACAAAATGTCAGATACAACAGTTAATAGCTCCTAATTTAAAGGAGCTTTTGCTATTTCTAAAATAAATAATATTAATTCATAAACCAATGAATAATTCTTCCTTAAAAGCCATTTATGCACCAGCATTGGATAGCGGAGCAATGGTTTTATCCAATGCGGTAAACCAAGCAATAACCTAACGTACCGACACCAATTAACTACACTCACTAGGTCTATAGGAGCTATAAACTCTAAAGGTCCTATAAAATAGTTTATCTAAAACGTGGAGGTCAATAATCTCTGTTTGGTATCATGCACCAAACAAAAACTAACACACAGGGCATTGGGCTTAGGGCAGTGAATGGCTATCCTCAAAAGCTACGAACATATATGAACGGATAATATACGTAGCAGACTTGATATGAAATATGATGTTTGCGAAGTATTTTAGTAGTGAATAATGTGAGTGCGTTGAGGATTAGTCAGAGGGGCATGGCCGATAGGCCAATCTTTTAATGTACTTACCAAGCTAATTAAAAAATAATCAACTTAAAATTACAAGTAACCTAAGAATGTATGATGGTTTTGAGTTAGAGATTGAACGGAAATCCTTTTGAGCGGTTTTTGAGCAACGTGTTGGCGAACTATTTTGCTCAAAAGATTGGAGAGAAAGCTCGGTGGCGATAGCCAAACTCCATAAGTATTAAAATCATATATACTACTATAAAAGCTCTCTGTACATATAACTGATGTATATATCTAAGTTTAATAAAATCCTAATAGTCAATACTTTGAATATTAAAGGAGTTGATTATTTGGAAAAGATAAAATCAAAATACAATAGCAAAAAAGATTCTTTTGTAAATGTTGATTTTGCTCTAGGATTTGGTGTTTCTTCATTTTTAATCCTTACAATGCTTGTTTTATACCAATTCTAATTGAACCATAGGTTTTAGTCTGACATCACAGTTTGCAGCGCTCTTTGCTGCAATCTGTGATGTCAGACTAGACCCCATAGCTTTTGACCCCAGCATATAAATAAAGATAGTTGTGGAAGGAGCGGTTTTTGCGACTTCTCCAACTATCCTCCTATACTCTCTTCAACTAAACCTTTAATTTTAAAATACTTATTATTTTTCACTAAAATCTTTAAATTTATGTATTTAATTTTTTAAACTGACAATACTTAAAATATGATCGGAAATTAAAATCCTATCTCCCCCATTAAGCTATAGTCCCCCTAAACTATAGCTTTTTTATTTGCCTAAAAAAAATTCTATTCATAAATTTTCTATAAATAAAATCACGAAAAATCTTAACCAACTATATTTTAGGACTTTGTATGTAAAACCAAATACACTGTAATTAATCAAAACATACAAAGGAGGTAATAAAATGGATAACCAAAACGAAGTTAGCTTACAAAATGAATCAAGAGAGGCTTCAAATATAGTAGAAATTAAAAATCCATCAACATTAAAAATGAGATTTAATCATGGCGAAGGTGAGAATGGAAAAATAATAACAAAGACAAGATCATATTCACACTTAAAACCAACTGCAAAAGGTATTGATGTATTCAATGTTGCTAAGGCATTAGAATCACTTCAACAACATTCTGTTCTTGAAATAATAAAACAAGATAACACAAGCTTAAATCCATAAGATTTATTTTAATCTAAAGAATTTTAAAAATATCAAAGGAGGAATTAATAAATGGAAAGTAACGTAGAAGTTAAATTATTAATGACATTTGCTACAGAGTTAGGAAAAAAGGTAAGTTTGTATGTAACTGATCCAAAAGATGGTATAACAAAATCAGAAATAAAATCAGTTATGGATCTAATACTAGCTAAAAATATATTTGCTCCAAATGGAGATGATTTAAAAACTGTTGTTGAAGCAAAAGTTGTTCAAACAGAAACTACTGATTATGATTTAGTAGTTGCATAACAAATGTAACACTTAGAAAGTCTCTCTAAGCTCATGAGAGGCTTTCCAGTAAATTTAAAAAGTTGTTAGGAGGAAAATATCAATGGAATTAGATTTAATGCAACTGGTGGCTAATTTAGGATTTCCTGCTATCGTGACCATGTATCTATTGGTCCGAATCGAAGGGAAACTCGATGGGCTAAGTTCAAGTATAAATTCATTAAGCTCAAATATTAAAGAATTAAATAGTAGAATGTAAAAAGCAGCACACCCAATCTATAAAAATTAGGGGTACTGCTTTTTTGTTTTAAAAAACTAGAATTTAAGTATCTAAGTTTTCATCATATCTTTTAAATAAAATTAAGTCAATTCCAATTTTTTCTAAATTTAAGCACTTTTCTTATGCCTATTTATAATTGCTCTTATGTAACTTTCAGACATATCGTATTTAGCTGCTAATTCTTTATGATTAAAACCATTGTACTCAGATATAATCTCTCTATCTCTAGCTTCCTTGTATATCATCTTTTCAGTAGGAAAGTACACAGATGTCCCTCCAAATTCTTCAAATAGCCATTTAGCTTTTTCTATTCCTAATTTTCTAGCTATATTTTCAAATTGTGGAGGTAAGTCACTTATTTTAAGCTTCATAAAATATCCTCCTATAAAATTCATTTATATCTCAAGTAAATCAATTACTTTATATATGGATATTCTACATACTTTTTTGATTTCCTACTAAAAGCTGACTTTTTGAAATTTAAAATTAGTACTTACAATACTTGTAAGAATGCTGTGTTCTTTTCTACACATATCTCGTTGCCCCACCTAAAAATACTAAACCTATATACCTAACATAGAAAGTATAATAACTATTATTATTATTACTATATAAAACAATCCCAATCTCATAAAAAAACTTATAATCTCTGTACAAAATCTAAATAAAATTGATAGTAGCCCAAATATAATATTTAAAATATCATTACTCTTACTATTATCTTTTGATTGTTGAGTTGAATAAGTTTTATACTCTGATTTATAATACATTGTGTCTTCTGCATTATCTTTGTATATATTATGTTTATACTCATTTTTTTTGAAATATTCATAGGCTTCATTAATTTCTTTAAACTTTTCTTCTGCTAAATGAGCTAAATCATTGTCAACATGTTTGTCTGGATGGTACTTTTTTGCCAACTCCTTATATGCTTTTTTTATTTCTTGCTCTGATGATTCTTTTGAGACTCCTAATATATTATAATAATCTTCTATTCGACTACTCAAATTTATTCTCCTTTAAATACACTTTTCTTATTCCTCTTTGATACATTCATAAAAACACCTAATATATATACTTAATTAAACTTTACTTTTTACTCGATTCTTTTTTAAAATAAATATATAAATAATCAACGTTATTGCACTACAAATCATACCAAGTTTAATGAATACTTTTTGCATAGCATTCATAATCCCACTAGCTACACTATAATCCCCCATATTTATACTATCCTCGGTTTTCTCAATAAGTTCTTTTTTAAATTCCTTTGTTGATACATACTTAGCAATTTCATCTGTTTCAGCCATTTCCTTATACTCTTTAATTGTGTCATTAATATATTGATTTATAGCTAACTTTTTAACTAATCCCATTGTAAATTCACTATCATAATTTTCCATTGCCTTACACGAAATAAAATATGGAAAAATCCCAGCTCCGATAACAAGTATAATTCCTACTAATATTTTAATAATTCTCCCTTTTGCTTTTTTCAAAAAAACACCTACTTTCTCTTTATTATCTAACTATATTTTTTAAACTTAAAGTTTTGTTAGATCCTATTTTATTTCTTTTACTGCCTTAAGTACCTTTGAATTACATTCACAATATATACCTGTCATTCTATTAACCGTAAATTCAACACTACAACTTGTACAGTTTTCATTTAAGCTTGAACTACGGGGGAGGACGAGATACATGTTATTTTCGGCCACTTGCGAAATAGTAAATTAACTAAGTACTTATGATTATTAGTTATGACTATGCTCAAAGCATTGCAAATACTATATTACTTTTGATAATCAAAACTTAATAAGTTACGATTACAATAACTCAGATATAACTATAAAATACATAGATTTAATAAAAACAAAAAAATCGATGTATTCAAGTTATATCAAAGTTTTCAAAATTAAGTGGCCGATTTTTACACGTATCTCGTCCTCCCTCCACCTACAATACTCTTTACTATTTTCTATACTTTGAAAAGTCAATTACTTCTGCTAAAACCTTATTTTCTTCTTTAACTAGTTTTTCATTAACCCTTCTTTTTTCAAATCTTTCCATAAAGGCAGTTTTAGCCTTGTCCATCATTTCATCATCTACAACAATTCTTTCTAAACTCTGCTTGTCCAAATAAGTATGAACTCCATCTCCATCCATATCAGGTAATGCATACTCAACATAATCTAACCAGATTTCTTCATTACTAAGTTTTCTATTATAACTCTTAAAATAATACGTAATACTCCCACTAATCTTTAACCAAAGCTTTTTTTCATCCATCTAAAAACCCTCCTAAAAATACCTAAATAAAAGTGTCTAAAGAAACAGGACTAAAGTCCCCCAATATAAAGAGCATTAAAATGAGGGTATTAAATTTCTTTATTTTTTCTCATCTTGGTTATATGTCTCTCTAGTGTTTTCAACGGTATATCTAATTCTTTAGAAATTTCTTTATTTTTAACACCCTCATTTTTTAATTTAATTATTTTTAACTTTAGGTCCTCTAGCTCCTGCTGTTTCTTAGTTAATCCTTTTTCATTCCTAATTAAGTTGTATCTTCTTTCATTATTTCTTCTATACTTTTCCTTAGTACCTATAATACTACTTAAGCTTCTTTGCTCAATTTCACGTATATCAAGTATTTTAATTAATGTAGCATTGGTATATTTATATAATCTATTCTCATAAGCCCTTGTGGCTGATTTAGTATCTTGAATTACTTCATTTTCAGGTAATGGCTTTTTAAACTTAGCATTTAACTCTAAAGCTCTTCTTAAAGCTTCATCTGTGTCTTCTGTAAAACAAGCTGAGAAATATCTATATAAAAATAATATAACCTCTCTATGTCCTTCTACATCATAGTCCCTTAGCTCACAAATCTTGATTATATCCATAACCCTCGAATAATAAAGGCTATATTCAGTAAAAAGACTCACCATTTTTTTGGGTCTACCTTTAGACTTTTTCTTTTGAGATATTTCAGGTAAATAACCTTCTTGAATTTCTCTTAATGAGTATTCATAATTGTTTGAATCTAAAACCTCAACACAAGTACCACTCTTTGAATTTAAAGTTCCCACTATTCTTAAAACTCTAGTAGGATCTAGTGCATTGGCATCTGCTCCAAAAGGTTTTAAAACATTATATAAATACCTTTGAACTGCATACCATAGAGGTAATGCCATGCTTGGAACTGGTTTTATTAAAATAATATAATAAAGACCCCTTCCACTATCTATTAAGTAATTTGGTACTGGTATTTTACTACCATATAAATCATTTTCTAAAAAATACTTAACTGCTTCTTTAGTATATTTTGAATTGTAACAATCTATATCAATATAAACAGCTCTAAGCTCCTTTATATTCTCTATTCTTCTTTGCGGTCTATAAAAAGTATTTTGAGATACATAAGCATTAATACCATTGATAATATCTTCTGTATTCTCTAATAAATCATCTTTTTTATAATGCCATTGGCTATAGTTTTGGTCTTTTTTAGCTATAGTTATATAACCTTCACTACCACTATGTAAATTTGTTAAATGTTTCCTTGATTTATCTATATTAATTTCATCATTAATTACTATATTAGTCCTTGCACTAGTTGATTGCATAAAAAAACTCCCCTCAATTTTTCGATAATGCACCCAAAAAGATAAGAGAAGTTATTTATATATATTGTCACTTCTATAGTCATGTGATAAAATAACTATAGAAAATAAAACTACGTGCATAAAACATTTATGCTAGTAGAATTATAAATATAGAAAAACTCTCTTATAAAGATTCTCTTATCTTTATAGAGTCTGATTAAACAAGTTAGGATTTCTGTTTGCCGACGTGGTCCTAGCTTGTTTTTTTATTATCCGATTGTTATAGATAAATTGTAACATAAAAATCCCTTTTAGTACATAAAAAGCGAAACAGGACTAAAGTCCCCCAATATAAAGAGCATTAAAATGAGGGTATATTATTTTTGTTGATTTACCTTATTCCACATATACTTTGATACTATAGGCTCTATTTCTAATGTAATCTCATTTTTTTCTTTCATACCATTATACTCAAATACTCCAATATAATTTTTATTCTTTAAAATATAATCAACTTTTTGTTTTGAAAATCCATACTTAGCTCCTGTTTTAGCTAATGATAGCCCCTTGGACCTTAGCTTGAATATATCTTTGACTATTTTAGCTTCTTCTTCATCAATTTCAAATTGGCCCTGTTTATTTACTTTATATCCAAGTGATGGCTTACCTCCCACCCACTTATTTTCATTAAGCCTTGCTATTCTTCCATTTCTAGTTCTTTCATTAATGACAGCACGCTCAAATTCAGCAAAACTTCCTAGCATCTGTAAAAATAACATACCTTGTGGTGTTGATGTATCAAAATGCTCTGTAATACTTACTAATGCTACATTGTACTCTTGCAAGTCATAAATCATGGCTAGTAAATTATACAATGACCTATGGATTCTATCATTCTTATAAACCATTATCATATCTATATCATTTTCTTTAACATAATTCATCATTTTATAGTACTCTGGTCTATCCGTTGACTTACCAGAAACTGCTTTATCTATAAATAGATTATCTATATCAATATCGTGAAGCTTAGCATACATTTTTATTTTATCTTCTTGATCCTTAAGTGAAGTATTATCTACTTGCATTAAAGTTGATATTCTACAATATCCTACTGCTCTTTTTTTCATAATGCCCTCCAATGAATTTATCAAATGTCTTTAATGAATTTTTACATTTAAAATTAAATTTATAATATCTCTGAAAAAACGAATCGTCAAGTTTGAGCCGACAAACCTGACTTTTTTATATTAATTTCAAGTTATTATTAAGTATTTTAAATATATACAAAGCAATATTATATTTATATTTTTAAATTGTTATTTAATATTTTATGAGTTATTTGATAAAATATGTCGAAACACAAAAAGATACATATAATATATGTATCTTTTTGTGTTTATTTTATAATTTATATAATCCTTCTTCCAGATGTCGGTCTTATAATATTAAAACTTCTAGTTTTTGACTCCATTTCATTTAACGTATCAATATACTTACTTAAATAAAATGGATCATCTAAATTAATAGATCTGTCTGTTAAAATTCCCAATAATGAGGATGTAAATACAAGTAATGAGTCCTCTTTAGATTCTAACATTTCTATATAAGAATTAATCCTTCCATCTTCATCATATTCATATTGTTTTAAAATTACTTTTCCCGCCTCAATAAATATAATAATATCAGGCCACACCTCATCAGCTATGTCTATGATTTTTTCATCTATATTTTCAATATCAAATGAATGACCTCCCTTAAATATAATAGCAGCTGTTGCTATATCAGGTTTCGATATTAATGTTCCATTAAAACATACATCATTCTCCATACAATAAATCTTCTGTTCAATGCTAAACAACCTATCTTCTATATCTGGCCCTTTAATACCTGGTATCATTTTTATAGATTCACATTTTGTTAATATATCATTTAATACATCCTTAGAATAATTAGTTTTCACCTCTATTGCTAACTTAACTGATTCTTGAAATAACAAAGAATGACCATGCATCTTTAGCTTAGGATAATTATTAGCATCCCATATAGCTATATCTACCTCGTGACTTTTATTTATTATTCCATATATGGGGGGACACCGAGATACGTGCAAATTCGGCCATTTAATTTTGAAACTATTGGTATAACTTATATGTAGCGATTTTTATTTTTATATAAAATACAGATAAATCAATGTTCGATTAATCAAATCTTTTTAAGTTATGATTATAAAATCTAATCCAGTAATTTCAACATATTCAGTATAATCATAACTGGTGATCATAAGTAGTGATAATTAATTAAATATTTTTATGTGGCCGTTTTTACATCTATCTTGTTGTCCCCCCTATATCATCCCTTTACTTAATTCGTATCTTTTAGGAATTATATCATTGAGATAAATGCTTATTAAGTCCTCTCTATGACTCCCTTTTAAGCCATTATGCTCACACCGCCTCATCACATGCGGCTAATAGTTGTCTTTGTTTACTTTTAAAATATGTTTTTACTATTTCTTGTATACCCATTACTCCTCCATATATATTTACTTAATTATTATTTTTCATGAAATCTTTTAAAGCCTGTGCCATAAGATCTTGCTTATTAAACTCTTTATTTTCAATACAAAACTTATCAAAGTCTTCCCAAATAATTTTATTTATCCTTATTGTAGTTCTAGTAGTCTCACTATCTGGTAAATCTATTTTAATACCTTCATTTATTACTTCTATGACTTCTGTCATACTATTGTCATCACGACTTTTAAACCATTTCAACATATCAAAAATATCTTCTTTATGTTCTATAATTTCTATCATATCTTGTTTTATATTATTCGCGTTATTATTTGTCATACTATTGTCATCAATAGTTGCCATTGGCTTAACTTCAACGTTACTGTATTGATGACAACTGTCACCATTTAAAACATATATGTCATTTTCAACTTTGTAGCCTCTTTTTCTCATATACTTAGTCATACTATCTAAATGTTTATATCCTAAAATATCTTTTATATCATGTCTACTTTTACCTTCTCTTTGAAGTTGCAATATATAATTAGCTTTTTCTATTGTAATCACCCCTTACACCTTACTGATGACAATTGTCATCAATAAATTATATCATATTAAGGTGTATCTATCTTCATCTTCTATGTTTTATATTTTATAAAAATAAGCAGAATCTAATCCTTAGACCCTGCTTTATTTTTATTTATTAAGTTTATCAACTATAGTTTTAAAATACTCAGGTAACTCAGAATTAAATTCTATGTACTCTTTACTTCTAGGATGTACAAAACCTAATTTTCTAGCATGTAAAGTCTGCCCCTTCGTTTTGAACTTTATATTCTTTGGACCATATACTACATCTCCTAAAAGTGGATGATTTATTGATAATGCATGAACTCTTATTTGATGTGTTCTTCCTGTTTCAAGCCTAGCTTTCATATGTGTAAAATTATCATATCTTTCAATAACTTCAAAATGTGTAACAGCATTCTTTCCATCTTTAACTATAGCCATTTTAAGCCTATCTTTTGGATTTCTTCCTATTGATTTATCTACTGTTATTTTGTCTTCTTTAACCACTCCATGACATATAAATTCATACTCTCTTGTTATAGAGTGATCCTTTAATTGTTCAGATAAACTATTATGTGTATTGTTATTTTTAGCTATCATTAAAAGTCCTGAAGTATCTTTATCTATCCTATGGACTATCCCTGGTCTTATAACTCCATTTATTGATGATAATTTATCTTTACAGTGATATAAAATAGCATTTACTAATGTATTTTCATAGTTGCCTGGTGCAGGATGAACAACCATATCCTGTGGCTTATTTATAATAAGTACATCATCATCTTCATATACTATCTCTATTGGTATATCTTGTGCCTTAACCTCTAATAACTTTGGTTCAGGTATTTCAATAACGATTTTATCATCTTCTTTCACAAGATACTTTGCTTTTTCTTCTTTTTCATTAACTCTTACTTTTTTATCTTTAATTATTTTCTGAATATAACTTCTTGACATATCTCCAAGTTGATTAGATAAATAAACATCTAATCTATCACCTTCTTCTTCTTCAATAACTAAAAATTCTCTTACTTTATCCATTATTTCACCTATTTATCCTCTTCAAAAACTATTATGTATATGCACAACATTATCGTTCCAACAACAACAAATATATCTGCTATATTAAATACATATTCCCATATAAATCTAAAATCAAAATAATCTACTACAAATCCTAGCCTAACTCTATCAATTAAGTTTCCAATAGCTCCTGCTATTATAAGTACTATACTTGTTTTACCTAATATATTAAGCTTCTTAGTATGTAAATAATACAATCCAAATATTGTTGCAATTACTGCAACTACTATAAATATTATTTGATTATCTTGAAACATACCAAATGCTGCACCTCTATTTTCTACATATGTAAGATGAAAAACATCTTCTATAATTGGTATACTTCCTATTTCTTTTAATGAATTTAAAGCCCACATCTTAGACAGTTGGTCTATGCCTATTAATAAAAGTATTATTAACTCATATAACAATATTTTTTCCTCCAAAAATTATCTATTAAAAGTATTATATAAAAAAAGACTATTTTTCTCTAGTCCTGAAGCTTACTATATAATTTTAAAGGCTTAAAATCTATCTAGTAAGTTTCAGATATAACAATATAAATTATCATCTCTCTCATTCTATAAAAAGAAAATTAAACCTTTAAAAAGGTTTAATTTTCTTTTTATAGATTTTTTTATTTATTTTTAGTTGACTTATATTATTTTTTAAGATAAACTTTGAATTGTAAGATATATTAAGGTTTAGTAAAAGGGGGAATCTAAAAATGAAATTAAACTACTATGAGCAATTCTATTTTTTAATTGTTAGTCTTTATAAAGAAAAAGGTGCACTTTTAACATCTTCTGATGTGATTAAATATCTAAATATCAATAATAGTATTTGGGGAACTCAGGGCGACACTTTAAAGGATTATAGACCTACAATATCGGGGCACATGAGCGATCTAAGAGAAAAAAATATATTACAATATGATAAAAAAGTTGGTCGTTCTAATTTGTACTATTTAAATCCTGAACTAGATGTTGATAATTACTTAAAGGAAATAGCATCTAACATTTGTCAAACTTTAGATATTGATATACATAATGTATACGATGATAATAATGCTATATTTGATTATTTAGATTTGCAAAAGATAATAATGAGCCATGCACAAGTATGTGACCTAGTAAATGTTTATGGTAGAGAGACTATATATGGATTATAGTATGTAACATTATAAAGGTGAGTAATCAGGGTAATTAATCGTTGCTTAACATACTGATTACTCATTTCTATGGTTCTTCTAGTAAAATATTAGAGAGAGAGGGTATTAATATGACTATAGTAGAAAAGAAAAAAGTGACTTCAACAGAAAAGGTTCGAGTTGAAATTCCTAAGGTTTTAAAGAAGCATAAACAAGGACTTAATTTTAATGATTTATTTAATGAATTAAAAAAAACGCTCAAAGATGAATTAGTAAATAAAGACACTGGAGAAGATAGGTTCGGTGTTCTAAGAGGTATAATGAATAAGCTTGATACAAAACCTGTAGACAATATGGTTATAGAAAAACGTGGTTCTAGTATATACTATGTATATGTTGATGGGCAATTAAGTGAAATTGAAAGAGCTACAAAAGTATTTTTAGATGAGTTAAAAAATAAAGATTTATTAAAGATGAGTTTATTAGATTTAAACAAAAACGAAAGACAACGTTTTAAAGAATATGAAGAATTAATAATTAAATTGCACGATTTGACTTACAACAAATAAAAGACTTCCTTGATTGGAAGTCTTTTCTATTATCTTTTAATATTCTCTACTTGCTATTATTACTCTTTTCAAAAAGTAGGTTTAACTTTTTTTGATTATAATTAGTAATTTCTTCATAGATATTTTCATCTACTTTTTTTCTATTTAGAAATAAATCATATATATAGTTTGGTGAAACATATACATTATTTATTATTTTCTTATTCTTAAATACAGGGTGTCTTGTATATCCAAATATATTAAATTTTTCTTCCATCATTTTAGGATATATCAATGCACTAACTGTAAATGAATAATTTAACTCTGAATCTTCTCTATACTTTTGTATTGTCATTTCATCATCAAATACCATCTCATATATATGCTGCTTTATTATATCATAGCTACCTGGATTTCCTGTTACATTCTCTTCATCTATTTGTATGCTATAATACTTTGCATCAAGTATAAACATTGTTTGATTATATATAGATAGTATGTCTGGTATTAAAGGATTCTTTTTAGACTCATTCTTTATATCATTATCAGTATACCATTCTGGGAATGGTATCTCACTTTTGAAATCTTCATATTTATCATTAAATATATATTTACATATATGTTCCCAAACTAATTCAAAAGATGTTGTCCCAAATATTGATAAATCATTGCTATTAGAATCATTTTTAGGCTCAAAGAAATTATAAATTGCTTTTAGTAAATTTATATCTCTATCTCCAAAAGTACATTCTAACTCTTTTTTAATTTTCGCTAGTATATACTTCTTATTTCCTAATCTATCTAGGTTCCTCTTAGCTCTATCAAAAGATAATGCTCCTCCACTATATCCTAATAAATCTTTATATTTTACTAATAAATAGTTATATAAATTTGTATGTAAATTACTTATGAAATTATTATTGTTTATTATAATATCTTCATTTATGTAGTTTGTATATACTGGTTGACCATTAGATATAATTGGATCAAAAGTATTTATTGTACATGTCCAATTTGTATGACCATTTCCATTTATTGATTTAATTCTGTTCTTTTGAATATAGCCTCCATTACTTCTAAAATCTTTAATAATATAGTCAGCTATAGCAATTTCACTTATTTCATCTTCAGTTATACTATTTGATATAAAAAGAGAATCCTTATTATCTTTAATTACTTTATTTGGTATACGTTTAAATACTTTTATTATAGTTTTTATACATTCTAGCTTTTCAGCTTCACTATTTAATTCTCTTGAATATTTCGGAAGAATAACTAGTATTTCTCTTTTATATACTAATACACCTACAAATGTAAACTTAATACTATTTTTGTTAGTCTCTACTATTTTCTTATTATTAGATATTTCATCTAAAAACTCAGATGAGATATCTAAGTTTTCTTTATTAAACCATCTTTCTTCAAATTCATATTTGAAATTCATCTATTCGCCCTTGCTCTTTAAAGACTTTAATTTAGCTATAAAATTCTCATTGAATATAGCTTTTCCTTGCTCATAGTCTTTTAATAATGACCCAAATGAATAGTTTTCTCTTAATAAGTCTGTAGAGTTATATCTAAGTACATCATCCTTTAAGTACATAAGTAACTTATACTTTATTGCATCCTCTAATATATAATTATTTTCATCTACATCAGTTATAAAGTATGGTCCAATAAATTTATCTTCTCCTACTTCTATTTCTTCTAATGTCTCGTTTAGTTTCACTCTAAAGTCATTCCACTTTACATCAATGCTCTCATTACCTAATTTGAATTTAATTCCTATTTTTTCTATTCCTTCTTTTTCTTCTTCATCTTTAAAGCTATTTATATCTATATATTTAAATTCCCATCTTCTCTTAAATGCAGTATCCATTCTATTTACATTCTGGTCTGCACTATTCATAGTACACCATATATAAAGATTTCTTGGTATTTTAACAGATTCATCCTTTTTGAAATTATTACTTTCATTATTTATTCTTGTTGTTAAGTAATCCATTGCATCCTTACCTAAAGTGATTCCATATGTACTACATCCATAATCACTTTCTGCCTTATCTTTTTGTCTATCTAATAGTTGGAATATGTCACCAAAAACTGCTGCTGCATCTGCTCTATTTATCTCTTCTATTATTAATAAGAAGTTATGATTTGGATTATTTAAAGCTCTGCATAGTATATCTACAAAAGGCCCTGGTACAAATGAATAATTTATTGATGGCATCATTTGATATTCTAATTTATCTTTCATATTGCTCTTATAGTATTCATCTTCATCATCTTTTTTCTTTATGTATATAGGTGATGGCTTATAAGCACCTACGAAATCGTAATAAGCATAGTTAGGGTTAAAAGTTACCCTTGAATATAACATTTCATTATCAAAATATTTTTTCCTATCCTCTTCTATTGAATGACTTTTACCTGTTCCTGGTGCTCCATATATAATAAGATTTCTTGATAATTCATCTTCTATTTTATTTTCTGGAATCTCTAATATATCTTTGTTCATATCATTCTCCTCTTCATCATCTTTTAGCATGCTTCCTAATGAAGTCAATATATTTACATAATCATCATTTATCTTAGTTGATGTTTCATATAAATATACCTTTTCTTTCACATATTCAATATGCTCTGAATCTATTTCATATCCTTTATCTATCTCATTTATAGTTTTCAATACATTTAATAGACGATTATATCTTACATCTTTAAATCTCTTAGCAATTTCTTTTACTTTATCATCTATGCTCTGATCGCTATCTTTTAAATTTCTATATTGCACTATATTAAAAACTGTATCTAGATAATTTTCATACTTTTCTGTAGTACATACAAATACTAAATATTCATCTTTAGTTATCTTATATTCTCCTGTTATTTTACCAATTTCTATTAATACCTTATATAGTAAGAATAATGGATATAACCTATATTGACTTCTCTTTTTATCTCTTTCTCTATCATAAATAGATGAGAAATATACTTTCTCTAACTGTTGCTCAACAATATCATAATATAATTCTATATCTTCAAAATTAGAATTACATCTAGCTTTTATAGTCTTATATACATCTGTAAAGTGTACATCTTTGTCATATGAACCATCTCCTTTGAGCAATCCATACATATATCCGTTTTTGAGCATTCTATACTCTTGTAGTCCTTCATATACTGTCGGGCCTACTCTCTTGAAGAAATCTGCTAATTTTTCTGTTGGATTTTGTATTTGTAAATATTGTTCTAAAACACTTACTGCATAACAAACCTTATAAAAATTTAATTCTTGCTTAACTATATACCAAACTTCTTCTTTTTCTAAGCTATCTACATAATTAAGCCTACTTTGTATATCAAATATATTAATCGCCTCCTTCTTATCTGATATGACTATATTACCAAATAAGAAATGTTATAAGTAGATATTTTCTATTTTTTGATTATAATTATATTTAATGGGAAATTACACTTAAAAGGAGTTTAATTATGGCTAATACTATTTTTTATGTTCTAGCTGATTTATTATCTTACAACATCAGAAGGGATAAGGAATTGAATCAATCTGAAAAAGAAAGGCTAATAAAGAAAGTGGAAAATGGTACTATTTCTATAAAAGATATAGGTCGATTCGGCCAACAACCAACTGAGCCAATAGATGAACAATACTTACCTCTGAATATATATATTGATTATGACTATGATTATTACGATGATGATATAAGAAGGGATGAAGAGGAACAAAGAATAAGAGAAGAAGAGCAAAGAATAAGGGATGAAGAATATTATGAGCGTGAAGATGAAAGAGCATTTGAAAGAGCCTGGGCAGAGCATGTTGAAAATAGACGGTATTAAATAAAAAGATACAGTGCTATAATTTTAGCACTGTATCTTTTTATTTTACATATTATTTATAAGTCTTTTTATATCCAATAATCTTTCTAGTTGAGCGGGCTTACAATCACCTTCTTCATACTCTAAAATCTCACCTGTAGCCTCTATTACCTTACTTCTTTTATGCCTATCTTGCTTAGGTAGGTAGTTCTTAGTAGCTTTTTTACGTAAATACTCATATTCACAATATCCATATATTGTTGCTGTTTTTATTGCATCAATTTGTATAACTTCATCTTTAGTTACACCTGTATTTATCCTTACTCCAACATAGTAATCTTTTGGAATACTTTCAAACTGATCTATCGGTACCATTATCAGATAGTGGTCTGTTCTTGATGCACTCTTTACATCTATTGTTTTTCCATCCTTTGTACTAAAATCACATAAATCAGTTTTACCCTGTCCATTGAATATATCAAACATATCTCCTAATGGAACATCTTTGCCTTGTTCTGTAAGGTATTTATGAAATGCTAACTCTGCAAGCTTACCTGCAAATGTCCTCTCTATTCTTACATCTATTGTTGCTGGTAATCTATCATATTGATTATCTCCTAATATAATTTCACTCGCAAAATTATAACATCTTTCTATCATTTCATTTGTAATTTGTACTTCTATTGACATTTCTAACACCCCCCATTGTCTAACAATTTATTTATATATCAAAGATACTTATGTTCTTACAAAGATTTTCTATATAAGTTTCTTGATTTATCTCATCAAACTTTAGTTTATTACTAAAATATTTTTTTTCAAACTCCACAACTTTTGACTCTATCTTATTTATATATCTTTTATCTAGCTCTATAATATTATTATCAACATCTATATGTAGGTGCTTTAGGTTCTTAAGTACTAAGTGATACCTTAAGTCTTCTCTAATTAAAAGTGATTTATTTGCAGTATTAAATGAAGTTTTTATTGAACTATCTCTATCTACCATTATTGTATAAATAACCTTTGAATAATCACTATACTTACCTGCTGTTGCTAAAAAGCATATGAATTCATCATATGATATTTTATAGTTTCCATAAGCTCTTCCCATCTCTATTAGTACTTTATATAATAGAAATATTGGGTATATTCTAGAATCTTTTCTATCTGTTTCAAAGTTCTCATCTAATATAGAGCTTATATATATTTTTTCTATTTGCTGCTCCATGATTTCATAGTAACTGTCTGTATCTCTAAAATTACCATTGCATCTTTTCTTTATTTCATAATAAACATCAGTTAAAATAGAATACTTATATTCTTCTTTAACGCAATGTAAATCAGTCTTTCTTATCAATCCATACATACGAGCAACACTTAGGATTCTATAATTTGAACTAATTCCACTCTCTATAAATTCTTTAAGTCCAACTGTCATTCCCTTATCTTTAAATTCTTCTAATACACTAACTGCTTCACAAGCTTTTATAAAATCTGTTTCTTGCTTTACAAAATACCATATATTATATTGATTTTTATTTTTTATTCTCTCAATATTTTCATTAAAATTCATACCCAATCCCCCTACTTTTATTTAATTTCTACTTTCTATATCATCTCTTATGATATTAGCTAATACCTCTGCAACTAATGGTGGTACTGCATTTCCTATCTGCTTTCCTATAGATGTTTTATTTCCATAGAATATATAATCGTCATCAAATGATTGTATCCTTGCAGCCTCTCTAGGTGTTAATGCTCTGTGTCTTTCAGGATGTATAACTCTACCTGCAGATGGTGTATCAAATCTAGTTGTTATTGTCATAGATTGCGAATCCCACTCTAATCTACCATATGACCCACTATGCACTGACTTAATAGTATCACTTTCCTCTAAGTCTTTCCAATTTTGTCCTGGCAGAATTCTTCTTATTCTATCTAATGCTATTTCGTTATGCTTTGGAGCTACATGGTTGTGTAACAAATTAGTAGTTCTTCTTTCATTTTGATATTGTGAGTTAGCTTCTGTCCTATATTCTTGAACTTGCTCCCCTTCTCCAATTTCAAGATAGTTAAGATCACTTATAGCCTCTTCCAAAGTAACTCTATCAGGTATATTAAGCCTTTGTTTAACTCTTTCTATTGAATTATCTATATCTATTGGTTCAAATTTAGAACCTATTATTATAAGCCTTTTTCTTGACTGTGGAACTCCTAGTTCATCTGCACTAATAACTTTTCTAGATAAATAATATCGTCCTCTTCTAAAGTTATTTTCATCTTCAAATAACCTTATAATTTCATTAAGTATCTCTCCTCCATTCATATTCTCAAGACCTTGTACATTTTCCATTACAAAGTAGTTCGGCTCAAATCTTTGTATTACATTAAAATAATATCTGAACAAATAATTTCTAGGGTCTTCTATAAAATCATTAGCTTGTCTATTTCTAGCTCCAGCCATACTAAATCCTTGGCATGGTGGACCACCTATTATTACATCTATATTATTTAAATTCGCTCTGATTTCTTCTGCTCTTTGTCTATTTTCCATACTTTCTAATTTTGTATCTATCTTAGTATCTATATTTTGTACAAAGTCTTCGATGCTTTCATTTATCATTAATACATTTGGATGATTTTTTTCATACGTATTAGCTATCATTGGGTCTATTTCATTTGCTATTAATGTCTCAAATCCTGCTCTTTCAAATCCCTTAGAAAATCCTCCTGCTCCTGCAAATAAATCTATAACTCTCATATTCTGTGTATCTCCTCTGCTATTCTATTTTGTCTTATCTCTAAGTAACTATCAAGTTCATCATTCATTCTATATCTAAGGTTATAGTCTATGATATAAAGATATTCTTCTTCAGTTAGCTTATAATGTGTCTTTAATACTTTATCAATCTCATCTATTATCATCTTTGATTTTTTATGCTTATATTCATACTCTGTCTGCTTAGACCCTATATAAACCTTTTTTAACTCTAAATCTTGCTCTAATTCTTGAGCTAAGTTTATTAATTGCTCTCTTTCATTTATTGTTAGCCTATCTATATTAAAATTAAAGAAGCTTAAATCTTTTGATGTTATGTGCCATACATCTGATATACATTCCCAAAAGAAATAATATAAACTAGAATTCATTACTGCCATAAAAATCCATGCATTTTCATGACTTGTAAAGTTATATTTCTTAAATTCAGATGATAATTTCTCACTTTTAAAACATTTCATCCAGAATGTCATTCTTGTGTTTAAGTATGCATTGTACTCACTTTCTTTTATAAATTGATTACTTATAGAACATTGCTCATTTATTATTTTATCTATTATTGATTTCTCTATCTCATTTCCGAATTTGTAATAAAAATCATCATTTCTATAATCATTTTTTATATATTTAATATTTGCAAATATATGTGGTCTTTCTTCCTTATACCAATGATAATAGCTTGATGTATAAATATTGGATGAACAACTATTACCTTTCTCTCCTATGAATATAGTCAGTTTTTGATGTACGCCATTAAACAGTGTCCCTGGTCTATCTCCAAAGTTAGAGTAAAATATATCTGTACAATTACTTTCTATAAACCTTCTTAAATCCTTTGTTCTTTTTGTAGATACAATAGATATAGGAACTATAAGCCCTACTGTTCCTTTTTCTTTTAATATATTTATAGATTTTTCTATAATAAATGCATATAGATTTCCTGCTTTTATAGTTTCTATATTCTCAACTACATATTTATTTCTTACCTTAGAGTACTCTACATAAGGTGGATTTCCTACTATACAATCAAATTGCATATCGTCATTGCTGTAGTCACTCTCTAGCGTTAAAGCAACCTCATCTAAATATACTTCTTGGTCATTATTAAGTTGATTAAACACATCCCCTACTAATGCATTTCCAACCTCTAGGTTTATTTCTAACCCTTCTTTTAATGAATCTTTATTCGATTCATTAAAACTTTGAATAACTTTTAAATATAATCTAAACTTAGCTATATCAATAGCATCTTCCATAATATCTACACCATATATGTTATTAGTTATGATTTTTATAATAAGATAAGGATCATCTATATTTAACTTATTAAATATAGTTCTATATATATCTTCTAGTAAATCTACTACATTTAGTAAAAATGCTCCTGTCCCACATGTTGGGTCTAATATTTTGATATTATATAATATATCAAGTAAATTTCCTTCTACATTGTAAATATCACTTTCTTTTATTATGCTTTTTATAACATTAACTAAATCTACATTTTCTTTTACTAAATCTTCTATTCTATTAATTTTTATAAATTTTTTATTTATATATGATTTAATTTCCTCTTGGCTATCTAAGTTGTTAAGTAAATATAGCAAGATAGTATTTTCATTTATATATCTAATAGTATCTATTTCAGTGTAATATGCGCCATTTTCCCTTTGATTTATATACTTTTCAAAAACATTTCCTAATATATCTGGGTTTATAGCATTTTCATATGATGTGTCTAGTCTCCAATCATACTTTGAAAAAGTTTTTATAACTTTTTTCATAACTAAATCTGATATATTAACTTTTCTTTCAATCATATTAACTTTAAATACACTGATTATAAATTCAATTTCATATACCTTTTCTTCTAAGAAATACTCTCTATCAGTATAAAAATCAATAAGAGATTTAAAAATACTAATATTTTTTTCATTAGAATACTTAGTTAATTCATTAATTAAATCTTTATCTGTGAAATTATTTTCTACAAATAAAAATATCATTACTCTATCCAATACCCTCGATGCTACATAAGAATTACTTTCTATATTTTTTAAATCTTCCTCTATTGTCTTATGTAAACTTTTATAATCCCTATAAAATTTACTTATTAACTTAGTATTGCTCATTTATCTAGCCTCATTTCCAATATTTAAAACCTTATCTAATAGACAAATACGTTTCTTACCTAATCTTTGCTTTATTACAGCTCCATAGGTATTTTTTTTAAATATAATATCTTGATTATTCTCAACCAATGTGTTTGTACAAGTCAAAAACTCATTTTCATTGATTTCACCATTCCAATAAGAGTCTATTGTTGATATCAACTTCTCTGATATATCTTTTTGGGTTTTAAAAAAAGTTTTGTCCATAAAATTACCTCTGCTTATTTTTTGTATTTTTTTTGTATTTTATTTATTATTTTTTTGTATTTTTTTTGTACTTAACTTATTTATATTAATATATCCTTTATAGTTTTACAATATTTTTTAATTTAATTAAAAAAATAATTAAAACAAAAATGAAAAGACTAGCTGTTTTAACAGTTAGCCTTTTTATCCCTCTCTAGATTTAATTTAACAAAAATAAAAAATTACATTTTTGAATTTCATATTATATATGCATCTCTAAAACCTTTACTTTTAGCCTCTTTAACCTGATTAATAGCATTATTTTTATCTCTAAAAGCTCCAATACAAACCTTATATAAAATATCTTCCTCAACTTTTTTAACCTTTTGTAAATCATATAAATGTGCTAAATTATCAGTAATAACCTTAGCTATTTCTTTAATTTTAGCACTATCTTTTAAATCTCTTTCAGCATCAATATTAGATATAAAATCTACCTCAATTAAACAGGCTGGCATCTTAGTATTTTTAAGTACAGCAAAATTTTTATTATACTTAACTCCCCTATTTCTAATATTTAAAACCTTAGAAATATCATCACAAACACATTTTGAAAAATTATTTAACCTCTTACTATCTGCATCATATTGCCAAACTTCAACACCTCTAACACTTTTGTCAGTTGTAGAATTAATATGAATTGATACAAAATAACTAGCTCCAAAAATATTTGCAATGCTAGCTCTTTGTGTTAATGAAATAAATTTATCGCTAATTCTAGTAAACTTATACTCTAAATCATAACCATTTAAATTTTTCTCAATCTCCTCTCCAATACTTAAAACTACATCGGCTTCACAAACTTTACTTGGTCCGATCGATCCTGGATCTTGTCCTCCATGACCCAAATCAATAATTAACTTTCCCATAAATACCTCCCATAAAAAATAAAATTTAAGTTTTATATTTAAATTATAAAATTTTAAAGTAGGTTTATGGGTGAATGTAAGCCAATTACTGAAACTTCAAAAAATAAAATAATGAAAAAAAATAAGATGGATATATTTAAACCACCTTAATATAGTGTAAAATAGCCTGTATTTTAGTTTGTAAGAGTTTTTAGACTTCATCACTATTATTTGTATTAAATGCAAAATTTTTAAGCTCTACACCCTTAATTTCTCCATTTGACCAGCTATCATTTACTTTTTCTTCTTTCTCATTTATACTGGTAGCTTTTTTATTGGATCTTGTGCTCTTAGTCTTAACCTTTTGAGTATTAATTTTTTTATCCTGAGCCTTTAATCTAACTCTCTTTTCTTTTTTTGCTTTTTTATTTTTGTATTCTTCAAACTTTAAACTTCCAAAGTTTTTAACCATAGCTTGTTCAGTTATAATCCATGTTGTACCAATCTTTTTTATTTCTTCATCAATAACAAACTTACCACGAGATACTTGTTTTCTTAAACACGAAGAATCTACTCCGTAAATTTCTGCCACTTCAAGAAAAGTGTATAACCCCTCAAAACTTCCTATAGCCAT
>NZ_JANQBQ010000003.1 GCF_024723825.1 Romboutsia lituseburensis | reverse complement strand
TAGTTCACCGCCTTTAACTCAATTATATCATCAGTTTTACGTGATAGATATACAGAGTTTAACAAGTGGCTGTAACCACTTGTTATCTATTACTTATAATACTAAATAAACCTTATTTAATAAAAATATTTTATTATTTTTCATCTATCTAACTATTAATTCTTTAACGTTTTTTCTATTTTGCATACTGCATTCCGTAACATATATCGACATTATTCATACAGTATTATTGTAAGTTACTTCTTAGTAGCTTACATAAAATATGTAAACTATCTAGTAAAAATTGGAGGCATAATAGCCATGGAAATAGAAAATAAATCAAACTTAACAAATCAATTAATAGAATTGGATGGGATTTTATTTGATTTACCATACAATGTAAATGATATAAATATTGAATCAAAATCTTTTGAAAATAAAACAGAGTTCACTTTAAAAAATAAATATACAGGCGAAATATTAGCTGTTTTTGGTTCTGAAACACTAAATATAGAGGAAAATATATACTTTGAAAAAACAAAAAGTATAGGTACTAGAGCATCTAAAAACTTATATTATAATTTTCATGCAGGTCCATGTAGCGTTAGATTAAATCAGCCAATTACAATTTCAACATCTGGTTCTTTTAGATGGATATCTGGGGCTGGTAAAGCAACATTAAATCAAGTTAATGGTGGAGATTGGAAACTTTCTGGTACTAGTCTTCAAAACAATTGGAAGGGTAGTGACCTATCCGCCATAAAAGTAGATGCTATGACTACATTTACGGTAAATACTTCAAGTGTTATTACAGGAAGCTTTAGTAAAGCTAGTTTAGCAAAAGCTGGATTTAAAGTACAACTATCATCATCTCAAAGTGGAGTTAATTATTATATAGCAAGGTTCACACCTACAGCAAGGTTTGGATTTACATGGGATGTTCAGAGCCAAAAATATACTGTTATGGGTGTAAAAAAGTAGTTAAAATAATACAGATCAAAATCAAAAACTCTATAAAAAATTTATAGAATTTTTAAAGAGTTCTCTAATTGAGAACTCTTTTTAATTCATTTAAAAACTTAGTGTTAATATAATTTTTTACTAATCAAGAATTTTTTTTTATATATATTCTCGTAGCTTTTATAATCAAAATACACACATATAAGTTTAATAATTTCATTCCAAAATACGCTAACTGATTTATAAGTACTATAGGTTGCTCTAAAATATTCATTTAATACACTCCTTTTTTAATTACAGTTACCTTTATTTATTATGACCTATTAAATATATATCACTATTTATTTGTATCAAAACGACTAATGTATAAATTTTATTTTAATAAATTAGATAAATATAATTTTAGTGATAATAGAAATAAATCACTTACATCAATTCAAATAATAGAATCTATTGTGCATTCTTATAATCAATATCATATAATAGTTTTGGCTTTTCACATATAAAAGAGTCTGACTTTTCTTTTAGGGCTGTATATTTAGCTAAGTTATACACTCTTTCCATATAAAACCAATCATGTCCGCTTCCTTCACCATATAATTTGTTTTTTACAAATTCCTTAGTTTTTTCTATTATTATAGCTTTATTCATTTCATTAACCTTTGTTTATTGTTGTTTCATTATGATCTTATATGTATTATTTATATGCTCAATCATTTCTTCAAGGGGGGACAACTAAATATGTGTAAAACTGTTGTACCAATGGATTTAAATTTAAATGGCTGATTTTTACACGCATCATAGCCGTAAACGATAATGATATTATATCGTCAGTTAATATATGTATTCAATTAATCACCAATGCATATCCATCTCTTTTTTATGCTTTATATCCTCTTTTTCCTCAATTTTATACTCAACAATCTTATTCTCTAAAGTTCCTTTAAAAAACTTATATGAGCTAGCCTTAATAGTTTCCACATCATCTCTATCTAAAGTGATCATAACAGCATCATCAAAAGCTCTTTCCATATATTCATTCTTGAAATCTATATCTTTGAAATCTTTTTTAAAACTTCTCAAAGTTCCTTTTGTAAATAATGTTTCATCAGGAACAAAAGGCTCAAACTCAAATCCTTTTGGATCATTTATATTTTCTATTGAAGTACTATCGTTAGGTTTAAGAATTGTTTCTTCTTTATCATCAATAATAATGTTCTCACTAGTAACTGCAACTTCTTCAATTACTTTACTTAATATTTCTTTTGTAGTATCATCCTTAGTAAAATACTTCCTTTTGTCTAAATCTTTTACGATAAAGTCAATAGAATCAACCTTTCTACCTACTTTATTCTCTTTAAAATCTATCTCAAAATATCCAGTATTATTAAGCTCGGTTACGGCAGGAACTATAACTCTTCTTTTAAAGTCCTTAAAATTAGGATACTTATCTTCTATCTGAAAATACATCTTTAAATCATATACTTTATAACTAATAATATTTTTTGTTCCACTCCACATCCTAAGTAGATCATAAAACCTTTGAGCATAAGTATTTTTTAAGCCTAACCAAGTTTGTAATGTAATAGGAGTATATCCATCTATATACTGCATTAAAAGATTATATACTCTCTCTGGAACTTCAATTTTAAAAGAATCTGATTTATTATTATATACATATCCCATTAAAAATACATATGAGCCCCAGTTTATAGACCCATCTTCTAAATTTTCTTTAAAATATATAGATTTTTTCTTTATATCATCTAATACTTTTGTAACTCCCTTTACAGTTGAATTTGTCCTATTTTTAAATATATTAGAAAAATCCTCTCTCTTTATAGTGCAAGATAATCCATTTTTATTCTTTTGAATATTATATAATATATAAACAAATAACCTATTCTCATCAAGTGTTAAGTTATATTTAGCAGTTATAAAAGCATTATTTTTAACTAGCATTTTATTATCCATAAACTCACCTCTAAGAGAGCTTAACATATTTAATTTATTAGGACAACTATTTTTATTAGTCCTAATAAATCAATATTAATCTGTCCTAATTGAGTATTAATTAGTCCCATTTAAATATTAATCTGTCCCAATAACGTATTAATTAGTCCCATTTTGGTATTAATCTGTCCCATTTAAGCTTTTCAACATAAGTATTTTCAAGGGGTTGGAATATGCCTAAATACTATTAAATACTATAAATACTTTTATAAATACTAAGTAAAGACTAGTAAAGGTGTTTTTTCTGCTCTTTTCTGTCCTATTTTAAATCAAAAAATTCATTATCAAAAAGTTATCTTTATAATTAGCTAATTTTTTTTAAAATAAAATTAGCTAAAACAAATTAAAAATATTAATTCATTGATTATTACATTTAAGTATACGAAAAAAGCCTGTATTTTAGCTTGTACAGGCTTTTATCTTTATTCATTAATATTTATATTAAAAGCAAAACGTTTAAGTTCTAAACTACTTAATTTCACCGATAATCCAATTATCTTTTATATAGTGTTTTTAATGCTATTAAAGTCATTTTGTCATAAGATCCTTCCTAAATGTCATAGTTAGCTTCCCATTTGTCATATTTAACAAGTTCAATACAAGTCATACCAACACTTACAGATATGGATAAATACTATAAATACTCGTAAAAGTGTTTTTTCTGCTCTTTTCTGTCCTATTTAAATCAAAAATTTTATTATCAAAAAGTTACCTTTATAATTAAATCATTTTTTAATAGTATTAAATTTCTAATTTTTTCGATTTACAATATCAATAATACTATTTATTACAATTATTAAAATTAATGATATTACAAATATGAATAAATTTAAGAGAAATACATTGCTAACTGTGTTTTTAATTAAATTTTTTACTATTATAATTATAATTAAATACATTAAAATATTTTTAATTTTATCCATTTTTATAAATATAACTCCTTATACTCTTTATTATTTATACTTATCTATAAATTCAACAAATGCTTTACTTATAATATCATGCTTATTTAAATGCTTATATTTATCTTTGCATAAATCAGAGAAATCATCCCATATGTCTTTATCTACACGAATAGTAGTTTTTATAGCCTCTGATTTTTCAAAGTCTATTTGAAGTCCACTTTTAACTTCTATGACATCTATAGGACAATTGTCCTCCACATTTTCAAAATTATTTATAACATACATAAGCTTATCATAATTATTTACTATATTAAGAAGCTTATTCTGTATCTCAAAACTTTCTAACAGCTGTCCTCCATATGGAGGACAACTATCCTTAATACTTGAAATAACAGCCTTTGAATCTTTTGTCGTACAATTGTCCTCCAATTGTATTATAAATTTCCCATCTATTTTTTCATATCCATATTTTTTCATTAATCTATCTAAAGTATCAACCCTTGTATATCCAAATTCAACTGCAATTTCTTTTCTAGAGAATCCTTTTTCTTGCAGCTCCATTATATGTTTTATTTTCTTCTCAGAACTCCAATCTTTCTTATTATCCAAAATATCACCTCCAAACAATAATGGAGGACAATTGTCCTCCATATTATTATACTATTAAATATGCTTATTTTTATAATTATTTAACTTTTACAAATTAACATAACTATTATAAGTACATAGCTTTTTATAATTAATATAAATAAAATGGATAAATAAGAAATTATTTTTCGTTTTTTCAAGCTCTTAAAATTCACGTCTAAGTGACTTAAAGTATTTGGTTTTGATTTTAAATTTTTCACGTTTAAGTGAATATATTTTTATTTAATTTCACTAAAACGTGAATTTATAAAAGGATTTCTTAATTTTTATAGAAGTTATAAAACATAATATGGATTAAAAAGTACGTTTACGTGAATAATAAAAATATATTTAACTATGAGGTGATATTTTATGGCTAAGGGGAGCTTTGAGGGTCTATATACCTTTATGGAAGTTTCTAAAATTTATGGAATGGATGATTCTTCTTTAAGAAAACAGGTTGCACGTGATAAGTTTGTTATTGATGAAGATATAAAAAAGATGGGTAGGACCTGGATTATAACTGAACAAGCTATGGTTAAAAACTTTGGAACTTTAAAGTTTGAAGAATATAAAAATAAAGAATCAAAAAAGAAAAAGGTTAATGCTCAAAATATTAAACAAAAGACTACGGGATCCAGAAAAAAAGTTGATAGTATGAATGCTAAAGAGGAAAAAGTTAAAGATAGTTGGGTTCAAGGTGATATTAAAGGTATAGAGATAGAAAGTTTTAGTTTTAATACGAATAATGAATAAATACAAAAGCCTGTACAAGCTAAAATACAGGCTATTTTCATATGCTTAAATGTATTAAATACTCTAATAGTATTTTAAAATTATTTTTGCCAATTTTATTTTTTAAAAATTGTGCGTTTATATCTTTTCTTCCCATAAAAATCCCTCCCAATTCTATAATTAAATTATACATATCTTGTAAGTAAATTTGTTATTAAGTGGTAAGGAGGTATTTTATGAGAAAATTAATTATTGATTTAGGACATGGAGACACAGATCCAGGAGCAATCGGACCTAATAAAACAAATGAATCTGATGTCGTTTTAGCTATAGGAAAAGAACTTAATGAATTATTGAAAGGTTGTAACCTTGAAATTAAATTTACAAGGCTATCAGATAAATATCTTTCACTTCAAGAAAGATCCAAGATAGCAAATGATTTTAAAGCAGATTATTTTTTATCAATTTGAGCAACGTGTTGGCGAAACATTTCATATTAATTCAGCTAGTGATAAAACAGTAAGAGGTGTTGAAGTTTGGCAGTATTCAAATAAAAATGAGAAGTTAAATAAATTCTCTAATGACTTATGTAATGATATTTCAAAGATTTTCAATATTAGAAATAGAGGTTTAAAATTAAGTAAAGATCTTTCAGTTTTAAGAAATACGACAATGCCAGCTGCTTTAATTGAAGTTGATTTTATTTCAAATTCTCAGGCGGAAAAAGATTTAAATGTTGATTCTAATATTAAGTCTGTAGCTATAGCTATTAAAGATAATTTAGTGAAATTATTAGATTTGCAAACAACTACTACTGATATATTTTATAGAGTTTGTATTGGTGCTTATAGAGATAAAAATAATGCTTTTAATCAAGTTAAATTAGCTAAGGATAAAGGTTTTAAAGATGCATATATAATCTAAACTTGAGTGTACACGAAAACATCTGTTTTAGTGTACATTTATTTAAAATTATATAATATAATTGATAATAATAAAAAAGGGGGGAGTATAAATGAATTTTCCAACATTAGAAACGAGTAGATTATATTTAAGAGAAATCACTGATGATGATGCAAGTGATATATTTGAATATTTATCAGATGATACAGTTACTAAATATTTAGGAAAAGAGTCATTAACTAATGTAGATGGTGCATATGAAATAATTAATAAAATTAAGATTAATTATAATGAACGAAGAGGTATAAGATGGGGAATAATACATAAGGAAAGTCGAAAACTAATAGGTACTATAGGGTATGATGTATTGCAAGTAAAAAATAAAAGAGCAGATGTAGGATATGATATTAACTCAAATTATTGGAGACAAGGATTTGCAACAGAGGCTATCAATGAAGTTATAAATTGGGGATTTATTAAATTTGATTTAAATAGAATCGGTTCAGTTGTATTTCCTGATAATATAGCATCTTTAAATTTACTTAAAAAAATTGGATTTACAAAAGAAGGATTATTAAGAGAATATATTATACAAAATAATATGGAAAGAGATACTGTAGTTCTATCCTTATTAAAAAAAGAATACTTAGCAAAGGTGAATAAAACAGTATAGTTGTAAATAAAAATATTTGTTCAGAAAAACATATCTTTTCATGTTAATATCAAACTATAAAAGTAATAAATCCTAATATATTGAAGTTATACCAATGCCTGTACATGAAATAAATTATATATTTTCCTGTACAGTTTTATTTTGTATATTTCTGATTTATATAATTATTCTTTAAAAGCTATTAAACACTAGCATTGGATAGCGGAGCAATGGTTTTATCCAATGCAAAGTAACAAAAATAAAGCTATATTACCGACACCAGGTAAGATAGCCTTATTTTTGTATATAGGAGAAATAAATTATAAAAACTTATGTAGTAAGTTATAAAAAATGTGGAGGTCGATTATTTATTTATGAAAAAATGCACTAAAAAAATAAAAAACACAGGGCATTGGGCTTAGGGCAGTGAATGGCTATCCTCAAAAGCTACGAGCATATATGAACGGATAATATACGTAGCAGACTTGATATGAAATATGATGTTTGCGAAGTATTTTAGTAGTGAATAATTTGAGTGTGTTGAGGATTAGTCAAAGGGGCATGTCCGATAGGACCTATACTTGAATTAACTATAAATCTTTTTATAAATCAGTTCCTTTAAATCACTTTAAAATCTATTTATCTGATGGTTTTGAGTTAGCGATTGTAGTGAAAATCCTTTTGAGCGGTCTTTGCTCAAAAGATTGCAACGTAAAGCGCGATGGCGATAGCCAAACTCCATAAGTATTAAAAGTGTATATATTACTGTAATAACTAACTATATCTAGTTAAGTTTAATAACCCTAATAGTCAATACTTCAAATATTAAAGGAGTTGATTATTTGGAAAAGATAAAATCAAAATACAGTAAAAATTCGTTTCATTCATGGCGCCAACAACTCCGTCCGTTGCTTAAAAAAGAATCTTTTGTAAATGTTGATTTTGATATAGGATTTGGTATTTCTTCATTGTTGATTCTTACAATGCTTATTTTATATTCTAAATAAATGTATTTTAGTCTGGCATCGCAGTTTGCAGCGCTTTTTGCTGCAATCTGTGAGGTCAGACTAGACCCCAAAGTTTTTGGCCCCAACATATAAATAAAGAGAGTTAAGGTAGGAATGGTTTTTGCTCCTACTTTAACTCTCTTCCTATATTTATTTTAAACTTCTACTCCAGATTTATCAAAATGTATATTCTACCCAATTCTCAATATTAGCAATAGAATTAGTTATCAAATTAATTATTAAACATGCAACCATATTATCAACTCCTCCTAAATAACAAGCAACGCCCAATCCTACTATATTAACTGAAATAACTGCTATAAGGTTATCTAAAATCACTCTATTACTATGATGAGATGCACCAGCATTTTCAATTGGGAATCGAGTACAATATACATTTTCAAGTATTATATCACATGAGTATTTATTATGATATAATAAATATCACAATTATAACTTTAGGATGGTCGCTATGAATAAAATTGAAAAAATTAATTTGATAAATGATATATGTTCATCATATAAAGTTAAGGAAGATGTATTTAGTTCTACGAAATGCTTAACTTATATAGATGAATTTGAACAAAAGCTCGGTGGCACTAAAAGAGCTACTAGTCTAGTTAGCCTAACATCTCTTATGAGTCACTATATAAACAATATAGAAAAAAATTGGTTAACTGATATACGTATTAAATACAGATTTAAAATGGGTGAACCTATTCATTTTACTAATGTTAGAAAAATTGCACAGGAAGTTACTTTTACTAATAAACAGGGTGAGAAGGAAGTATGTTTAGGATGGAATGATGATTATATTTCCTATAGAGCAGATAGTTTAATTGACTATGATAGTAAAACATTTAAACCAAATGTTAAATCTAAAAATCAAAAAGAATTTGTTGAAGAGTACAAGGTATGGAAATTATTTCGTAAAGAAGATGATTTAGGCTTTGGTTCTTTAGATGTAGAGAAATTAAAAAGTTTCTATGAAGATATATTTTCAGTAGTAAAAAATGCTAACTTTGATATACTTTGTACAACTATATTGTATGATACAGCTGCACCTCATCGAAAAAGATTTATCTCTGACCAAGTTAAATCACCATACACAATAGCATTTGGTGAGCATTTAGACTTACTTTGTTTTTATTTAAAAAACGGTTTCTATACTGATGAGGAATTTAAAACTACAGCTAAAAAGCCATCTCATAGTTTTAGTACTAAGCTTAGATGGGATGGCGATGATGGATTCAATCCTAGAAGTGATTATAGATTATTATTTAATAAGGTTATATCACTTGGAACTACTCATTATCAATCTGAAACTGTTAGAAAATGTTTGGATGAAATTAGATTTGTTAATAAATCTGAAATTGGATATTATGATGATATTGCAAATCAAACTATAGTTAGCCATATAGGATGTGATATTGCTGATTTCATTACTTATTTTGTAGGAAAGCATGCAATTAAGGATGAAATACTTAAAGCTTATTCAAATGAAGGTCTTTCTCCTGATGATTGTGAAAAAAAGTTTATTGATAGCATAACTTTTAAAATCGGTGATAGAGTATTTTCTCCTTACGAAGAAATCTTAAAGGATAAGATTTTAAAAACAGATTTATATACTTCTATTCAAATTTTTAATGAATGTCACTATAATCTATGGTAAAAAATATTGACATGCTTAATTAATTGATGATATACTTCAGTTAGGTGGAGGATAGCGAGTGCATCTGTACCATCGAACCTCGTAGGTATTGTCCTAGCGAGTTTTTTTTTACAAAATTAGTATATTTTTTAATATAATTGCATATATTTATCTTAGGTGGAGGATAGCGAGTGCATCTGTACCATCGAACCTCGTAGATGATGTTTACGAGCTAATTAGATAATTAAATCCAAGGCTAAAGCCTTGGATTTTTTATTATTAAGACTAAATATTTAAAGGCCTACCGAGCACAAAACCGAAAAAAGTCACCAAACATTTACAAAAGTATTGAAATTACTAGTTTTATAATTTTTAGCTATAGTCCCCCTAAACTATAGCTTTTTTATTTGCCTTAAATATTAATTATTGTTGCTACATTATTATCTTATGAGTTTTATTTAGATGCTCAATCATTTCTTCAATACTTAAATCACTAACCTTGCACTTATATACAACACTTTCTTTATGTCCACATAAACTATATTCATATAACTTAACAACAAATAACTCCTCTTCCATAAGTAATTTTAATCCCATTTCACTTGTAATCTCAATCTCTTTTATTATCATAAAGGGGTAGAGTCAGGATTTCGTGGAAAATACACGTTAAGCAAAATTAGACTAATATTTGCAAGAGATAGTTCTAAAAAGTGCACTTAAAAATACAATTAATATGATTTATGAAAAAATAATCTTTTATTTCTTTTAAATTTCAACGTAAATAAGCCGTCAACCTAATAATATCTCTTTATATATATTAGGCTGACGGCTATGATGTTAGATGTATTATTAACTAATATACAAAGGGTCAGTTCTCTTTATTGATTATTTTGAAATAACTGATTGTCTCAATTTTTTAAATTCTGTTTTAAGTGAAGCCTCGTCCGCCTGATCATTTAGACTTTTTTGCCATGCAATATAATATTGTCCAATCTCATCACCGTATTTTGCCCAATCTTCTTCACTAATTTTTATATACACACTTTGTCCTACTTTTGCCTGTTGTTCTTGTGTAGCATCTTCTACACTAGTGCTATCAATGATTTGAATCACTTCATTTGATAGAGTTAATCCTTTTGCTGCGTTATTCCATTCTCCTTTTATACCTATTAATACTCCACTAACCACAAGTAGCAAGGAGATAGCTAAAAGTATGAATCCTTTCTTTACATTCCCTTTTTTAAAATATAAATATCCAAATAAAATCCATATTGCAATAATAAATAATATCGTTCCTACGACTGCTATAGCTGTTCCAAATTTCAACATATTACTCCTTCAAATTATTCTTTATTTTTTTATTTTTTTCGATAAATTAGTTCTTCTTATTTCTTAAAAATGCTACAAGGTCATATACAATTTCTAAATAAGAAGATATTTCTTCCTCTGAATTTATACAAAAACACTCCAACATTTTATCTCCATTTATAAATAATTCTCTGCCATAACCTCTTATATCTATACTATTTTCATGTATTTCCTCAAGTGGTATGTAAATATACTTTTTTTCTTTAGCTAGAAAACTTATAATTCTTTGATTTGTTAAAATTAATTGTATTTCTGACTTTTCTGGTCTTTTATGTATATACGAATGTATAAATATGATTTCCTCTGATGGTTCAAATTCTAGTTCTTCTTTAACAAATCTATATGTATTTTTCTCTCTTTCATTATCCATATTACCATCTATTAAAATAAATGGTTCCCATCCGTATACTTTTTTATATACCTTCATCATCTTTCTAGTTCTTTCTGAAATCGATAGTATATGTCTAAGAATATTTTCCCCTGCTTCTACTAAGTTTTCATCTTTATAAAATAGTACCTTCTTTAAAGGTGTATCTTTGTCATTAAATAAAAAGTCCACCATTACTAAAATATCTTCGATATCTGCAAATATTTCAGTGTTCTGCCCCTCTAAGTCCTTCCATTCATTAAAATCCAATTTACCCATTATAAAGTCTAAAACTAGTTCCTCCCAAGAAGAATAATTTTCACTTATTTTTTTACCTAGGATATTTATTTTTTCTTTTGCTAATGATAAATCGATATAACCAGTTGTATATGCATCTTGCGTTATTCCTGCCATTCTTACAATATCCCACGCATGTGTTAACCCACCATCTGCAAATTTACCAAAGGTAACTTCATAAGAATCTTTGTCCACTATATCATATCCTATTTGTAGAGCTTCTTTTAATGCAGGTATAATCTGCTTATCCCAACTTAATTCCGGACTACTACTATACAGCAGATTGAAATAGTTTTTTTCTAAAAACTCGTCCCTGTTTTCATTAGTGAGTTTCATATTCAAAAACACAGATGGATTTTTAAATAGGGCATTAGAACATATTGCTTTCCTATCTAAGTCATCACTAAAAATATACTTTTCTACTTTTCGTATATTCTCTACTTGTTTTTTCTTTAGAAAATTAAATACCATTTATTTCCTCCTTTTTAAATTAATGAAAACAATTATAACATATTTATCCTTAAGTATAAAAGTTTTAGCGTATTTTATTTATTTTGAGAGTATATTAAAATATCCCAGTAAGGCGAATTAGGTGGAACACAGAGATAGGTGTAAAAATCGGAAGTATAATTTTTATAATCATTGCAATACCTAAAGTCCAGTTTCAAAAAGTAGGATTTTTGAAAGAGTCATTTTATTACACTTTTTGCACTTCAAAACATCAACATTTTTACATTTGAAATATTTCGATTAAGTAGTATACTTATTGAAATAGAAAGACATCAGTAATGAGAGACATCATGAGGAAATTCTTTTATGCAAGAATAAGTACTAAAGACCCCATAGCTTTTGACCCCAACATATAAATAAAGATAGTTAAGATAGGAGCGGTCTTTTGCTCCTATTTTAACTATCATCCTAATTAAAGTAAATATGACTTACATAAGGTTTATTTTTTCACATATCTCAGCTCATACAAAAATAGAGAAACTACACGCCTATTCAGATGTTTAGCTTCTCTATTTTGTAGGATTAATTAGAATTGAGAAGATCTATGCATTCATTTAGTCCATCTTCTATAGATTCCTCTATTATTAAACCTTTAAAATAACAACTTACAACTTTGTTTAAAGTCGCTACATATTCTAATCTTTCTTCATAGCTTGGTAAATTTTTTATATCATAAAAAAGATTTTCACATAAGAATATACTTAGTATATATTCATGAATATGATTAATACTACTTGAAATACGTCTATCAATTACATTAAATCTATTTTGATTTAAATCATATTTGGTTATTTCAATTATAGCTTCGCATAACTGTATAAACTTATCTTTTCTAAAGTCCCATTTCTCATGTAAAAAATATAAAAAACTATCATTATCAGCTATACTATTAGCCTCTAACAATTTTATGTATTTTGACATATACCACGCGTCCTTCTATTATCTTGTGTATTTATTAAAGTTTTATAGTTCTTCCATGTACATTCTTATGTTAATTGCTATGGTTCTTGCTATAATAATAAATATTCTATATCTTTTTCTATACAATTTATAGAATATTTATCTTCTAATTCTTTATAAATTTCAAGCGCTTTTAAATATGTTTCTTTTGCCAAAACTAAATTATTATTACAATCATATTCTATTGCTAAATAATATAACTTATTTGCATTTAAATGTTTATTCATTAATTCTATATCAAATTCAAAAAAACTGGAATAATTATAAAAATGCAACCAGTATCCATGATCTTTATTTACAAAACTATCAATTATACTTTTAACATTATCTAAGCTTAATATTTTTACGATTGCTCTTGGGTATAAAGGGTATAAAAACTTTTTATTTGATTTATTAATTTGATTTTCCAAAAATTTTATAGTAGATATAGTTAAAATATATTCATTATTATTCCATAATCTAATTATTACTTCTATTTCATCATCATCTATATTTTCAAATTCGTTCAATGTTTTAGGATAAAGTATTTTTAAGTTTTTATAATTTTCTTGTATATAAGGTACTTCTTTTGACTGATATCCTTCAGAATTAATAGATTTTGACATTACTTTTTCATTAAAAGCTCCTACTAAATTCCCTGCAAGTCCATACACTTTTAACCAATATGCTCCTTTTTTTACATATTCTCTTATTGCTTCTTTTATGGTAATATCCTTTAAATCATTGAATATAACTTCAGGAGGATATGCTGGTACATATCCTCTATTTTTTCTATTCATTTCGTTTAATATATAATTAGGAGTTGTTACCACTAAAGTTATATTAAAAGTGCCTAATTTTACTATGATATCTATGTTGTCGCAATAATAATCTTCTATTTCTGATACATAACTAATTTCAAAATTTTCCAATTTACTCTCCTTTAAAAAAACTCTTAATATACGATCTATAACACTTTGCTCACAATTTTTATTTGCAATTCCAAGTATATCTATACTTCCCGTATTTCCTTTATAAAAAACTCTATCTCGCATACCATACCTATGCCAATTTAAGGACATAGAAGATTTAGCGAGTTAAATTTTCTTGTAAAGTGGTGTTATATATAAAAAAACTATAAAATAACTAAGTTTTTTTATAGTTTTTGAAATTTATTATATAGATTTAAATTTACTTTGATAAATATACTTTCACTTTTTTCACATATCTCTTCAGATTAATTACATTAGTAATCAATTAAAAATTCGTCACTAAATTCTCTATTACTATTATACTCTACTTCATAAATAAATAGGATATCTTCATTGATCGGATTTATTAAATTAAATGCTAGTCTAAATGATAGCTCAGCACCATACTCTTTATTTAAAATAATATTTGTATGATAATACTCAATTTTCAAATCCTTAAGTTTAACATCTTTAGGGAGTTTCTCTTCACAATCCTCTAAAAGATTTCCTTCATAGTTCTTTAATACTTCTTTAATATAAGATTCAGTTTCTTGCTTTAATTCAGCAAAGTTAAATTCTTCATTGAAATTTTTCTCAATTTTTGTACCTTTTTTATTAAGTTCTTTATTTTCCATATTATTTATCCTTTTTTTACATAATCAAATATTAATTCTCCCCTATTGGAGCTATAGTCCCCCTAAACTATAGCTTTTTTATTTGCCTTAAATCTTAATTATTGTTGTTGCATTATTATCTTATGAGTTTTATTTATATGATCAATCATTTCTTCCATGCTTGAATCACTAACCTTACACTTATATACAACATTTTCTTTGTGTCCAGATAAACTATCTTCATATAACTTAACAATAAATAAATCTTCTTCCATAGACAATTGCAATCCCATTTTGCTTGTAATATCAATTTTTTTTATTATCATGTAAATATATTCATCCCTTCTTGCTCATTGAAATAACTCAATATACCATATTTTATAACTATGTTTATCTTAAACTACGGCTTTTTATTTACTTAAGTCTTATATACCCTTGATCACTACTTGTATAACTAATTATCTCATTTGTTAATTTAAATTCTACTCATAAATTTTCTATAAATAAAATCACGATAAAATTCCATCAACTATATTTTAGGACTTTGTATATAAAACCAAATACACTGTAATTAATCAAAACATACAAAGGAGGTACTAAAATGGATAACCAAAACGAAGTTAGCTTACAAAATGAATCAAGAGAGGCTTCAAACATAGTAGAAATTAAAAATCCATCAACACTAAAAATGAAATTTAACTATGGTATGAGTGAAAATGGAAAAATAATAACAAAAACAAGATCATATTCACACTTAAAACCAACTGCAAAAGGTGTTGATGTTTTTAATGTTGCTCAAGCATTAGAATCACTTCAGCAACATTCTGTTATTGAAGTAATAAAGCAAGATAATACAAGTTTAAATTCATAAGATTTATTTTAATCAAATGAATTTTAAAAATATCAAAGGAGGAATGTTAAAATGGATAATAGCGTAGAAGTTAAATTATTAATGACATTTGCTACAGTGTTAGGAAAAAAGGTAAGTTTATATGTAACTGATCCAAAACATAATCTAACTAAATCAGATATAAAAGCTGTTATGGATCTAATACTAGCTAAAAATATATTTGCTCCAAACGGGGATGATTTAAAAACTGCTGTTGAAGCAAAAGTTGTTCAAACAGAAACTACTGATTATGATTTAGTAGTTGCATAACAAATGTAACACTTAGAAAGTCTCTCTAAGCTCATAAGGGGCTTTCTAGTAAATTTTAAAAGTTGTTAGGAGGAAAATATCAATGGAATTAGATTTAATGCAATTAGTAGCTAATTTAGGATTTCCTGCTATCGTGACTATGTATCTATTGGTACGAATCGAAGGGAAACTGGATGGGCTAAGTTCAAGTATAAATTCCTTGAGCTCAAATATTAAAGAATTAAATACTAGAATGTAAAAAGCAGCACACCCAATCTATAAAAATTAGGCGTGCTGCTTTTCTGTTTTAAAAAACTAGAATTTAAGTATCTAAGTTTTCATCATATCTTTTAAATAATATTAAGTCAATTCCAATTTTTTCTAAAACTAAGCACTTTGCTTATGTCTGTTTATAATTGCTCTTATGTAACTTTCAGACATATTGTATTTAGTTGCTAATTCTTTATGATTAAATCCATTGTACTCAGATATAATATCTCTATCACGAGCCTCTTTATATATCATCTTTTCAGTAGGAAAGTACACCGATGTCCCTCCAAATTCTTCAAATAGCCATTTAGCTTTTTCTAATCCCTTACTTTCACAATCTATATCTTGAAATAATGCTCTAAATTGTCTTATATTTTCTACCCTTCGCCTTGGTATATACATTGTATTTGGTGCTAGAAATACATCCTCTTCTTTATGTAATTCTTCTACAATATGTCTTACGCCCTCATTTTTAGCATTATATACTTTAATAATTTGTTTATCATCTAACTTTAATATTTGTATATAACCATCCGTACTTTCATCGTATAAATGGTCACAAAACTCTGTCAGTTCCATAAAAAAATTCCCCTCTATTTTAGTATGTTGACACTAAATATAAGGAGAACTAACATATTTTTTTCACAACAATTGAGGCTTAATACTATTTTAGCCTTATTGTATATGAATAATTTTTTATATTATTTTTAAATACCAAAATTATTGATGTTCAAGAATTATTATGTTAATATTAATACATAATAAAAATATAAAAAATTCTCTGATGAGAGTTCTCTCTTATCTAGAGTGTTGATAAAAAAGCTAGGAGTAAGTCGCCAAACTTATGCACTCCTGGCTTTTTCTATTTTATTTTCGATATCTTTATCTAAATTTTAACATAAATCTAGGTTTTAGTATATAAATTATTATCTTTTCTACACTATGTAGATACATATCTTTAAATAAATTTAACTCAATTTTCTTTTAAATTTGATTTACCAATAAGTATCCATATCTTTTTTATGTTTTATATCTTCCTGTTCCTCTATTTTATACTCAATAATTTTATTATCTAAAGTTCCTTTAAAGAATTTATATGAACCTGCTTTAATTACTTCAACATCATCTCTATCTAGAGTTATCATAATTGCCTCATCAAATGCTTTTTCCATATATTCATTTTTAAAATCAATATGCTTAAAATCCTTTTTAAAACTCCTCAAAGTTCCTTTAGTAAATATTTCTTCATCTGGAATAAATAAATCGCTATAAACAGCCTTTAAATCTATATTTTCGCTATTTTGTTTTGATTTTTTAATATCTAATGAACTTATATCTTCTTTAAGCTCATTATCTTCCTCTGATGTTACTGCAATTTCATCTACTACAGTATCTGAAATATTCTTAGCAACTTCATCTTTAATAAAATACTTTCGTTTATCTAAATCCTTTACTATAAAATCAATAGATTCAACAGATCTACCTTTTTTTATTTCACAATAGTCTATTTTAAAGTACCCTGTAGAATTTAATTCATCTACTGCTGGTATTAAAACTCTTTTTCGAAAATCGGTATATTGCTTATACTTATTTTCTAAAAGCATTAACTCTCTTAACTTATTAATAGAGTAATTTATTGTTTCCTTAGTTCCACTCCAAGCCCTTAACAAATCATATAATCGTTGAGAATATCTATTTTTCAAAGAAAGCCATATTTCTAAATTTACAGGAGTATATCCATCTTCTAAGTATCTATGAAGTAACTTATGAATTCTTACGTCCGCAACAATTTTAAATTTATCTGTTTTATTATTATAAGTAGCATTGTCAATAAATCCACCTGCTATAAAATCAATGCTGCCATCTTGCAATTCATCCATTAAAAATAAATCTTTTTTCCTTAGATTCATTAAAATAGTTGTTAATCCCTTTACTGTTTTATCTACATTACCATTAACTAGCTTTGCTAATTTCTCTCTTGAAATCTCGCAACTTAATTTACTTTTATCTAAATCTTTTTGAAATTCGTAAAGTAAATAAGTAAATACTCTATTTGAATTAACTGTAATTTCGTACTTTGCGTTAACAATATCATTATGTTTCATTAAAATTCTTTTATCTCTTGAATCCATAATATAACTCACCTCTAATATAAAATAAGACAAATTAATATAACTTTCAAGACATAAATTGATTTTTGTCTGATTAAACCACTCCGAATATGTCTGTTTTGCCCCCGAATATGTCTGGGTTCACTCCGAATATGTCTGTTTTGTCCCCCGAATATGTCTGGGTTCACTCCGAATATGTCTGAGTTAGCTCCGAATATGTCTGTTTTCAACTTCTGTATAAAGGTAATTGCAATAGTTTCAGACTTCCTAAATACTATAAATACTATTAAATACTATATATATAAATACAGTAAAGACTAGTAAAGGTCATTTTTTTACTAGTCTGTTCTGTACTTACCTATGAAAAAAGATATAAAAAACTAAAAATATAGTTTTATATCTACTTTTAACCATTTTTTCATTTTCCTAATCACTTATAATTCATGTAAATATTTAAAGTACTTATATTTAATTATTTGTCTTTTTGCATATATGGATTTGTATTATTAACTTAAATTATTTAATAAGTCTAAAGTAAAATTTATCTACCTATTAAGGTGAATTTCCATTTACATGTAAAAAAATAAAAATAAATTATATTTAAAGTTAAAATAAAGTAAATATAATTATTTAATAATTTATTTTAAATTTATTTATAAATTATTTTTACTTTATTTTCTATTTTTTTTTACTTTATTTTCTTTTTCATATTTCTTAACTAAGTCTGATAGATTGAAATCACTAGGTAAGTTCACTTTAGTCGTGCTTACTGTACTTTTAATTAGGTTATTAATTGTCTTTTGAACTGTAGTATTTTTTAATACAGAAACAGCTTTTAGTACATCTAATTCATCATCTTCTATATATATAGTAAGAGGAACTTTTTTTACTTTCTTTTCTTCTTTCATTGAAAGTAAATTTATGCCTTCCATATCTATATCAAAATTATTTTCTATAACTTTATCAACCTTATTTTGATAATCATTTTTTCTTATTTTTATTTCTGATACATCTTCCTTAAATATATCTAAAGCCATTTATAAAACCTCCTTAGCCTTTAACTCTTCTATAAAATCATTAAAGTCACTTCTAACTTTATGTGCTTTTTTAGTTTTTCTGCAATAGTCTTCTAGATCCATTTTATTTAAAATAGCATTTCTAACCACTGTTGTTTCACTTATTTTAGCTTGTACTAAATCTTTTTTTATACTTTCAAATTTATCTAAATAACTATTAAATAAATCTCCAGTACTTAGTTTTCTAGTTGTATAAGAATTTATGACTACTGCCCTTTTTGCTTGTAGTTTAATATCTAGAAATTCTAAATCTTGCTTAAACTTCTGATAGAATAATTCGCACCCTCTTATTGAAGCTATGTCTTGGTACTCAATAGGTGTTATTATAGAATCTGATATTAGCATAAAATTTCTAGCTATAAGATCATAAGATGGTGATAAGTCTACAAATATGTAATCATATTTTTCTATATCTTCTATATTGTTTTTAAACCATCTCCACACAGCTTTTTCTCTTCCCATTTGAGTAGATAAATATTCTGATAAAACACTTAAGCTAATATCACTAGGTATTATATCTATATTTTCAAATTGCTCTACAGGAGATTTTAATATAACTTCTTTTGCAGACGTATTTTCTGTTAGCATTTGAAATAAAGTCTTTTCTTCATGAATAACTTTATATAAAAATTGAGTTAGATTTGCTTGTGTATCAGCATCTATTAGTAATATTTTTTTTCCTTCTTTACTTAGTTTCATTGCTGTTAATATTGTAAGAGTTGTTTTTCCAACTCCTCCTTTTACATTGAAAAATGAACAAATTTTCACAATCTACACCTCATTTATTTTTGATTTAAAAATAATTTATTTATAATTTATTTTAACATTTTTTATAATTAAAAATCAATTTATTTATAATTTATTTTTGAATTATTTTTAATTTTGAATAGTATTAAATATTAACTCTAAAGTATGTTAAACTCCCTATAGATTTACCATTAAGTTCAAATCTACCACAAGCCCACACATCCTCTCTATCCATAAATACTTTATAAACAATTAATCCAAAGAATAATGCTGCTTTTTTTTCATTTTTTCCAAGTGATAAAAATATAGGTTCAAAAACTGTGCCTATCCAATTAGATCCTGGCATCCATCCAGCTGTATGTACTTCATCTCCATCAATCATATCATTTAAAGTTTCGACTATCTTATCATACTCAATAGAAGGTAAAGCTTTCATCCAAGAATAAAAATTTTTACTATGCGGCATTCCCTTTTTTTCTTTACCTGTATTAATATCAATAATCATTTTATCTCACTCCCTATTATTTGATTCTTTTTATAGTTGAATAGTATTACATTTTTGCTATGTAGTCAACAACTAATATCAAGTTGATATCAACTTGATATTAGTTGTTGACTAGGTAGTTATTATGTGTTAGATTTATATTATCAAATTAATTAAAAGGAGTGAATAGATATGCCTAAAGCTTGGCTTGTTAGACCTGTACCTCATGGACATAATAGAATTAATGAATTTAAAACTAAGAATATAATTGCAATTGGATGGCCATTAATTGGAAATTTATTAGGAAAAAGCCGTTCTGATATGAAAAATATTTTACAAAATGAACCTTATAACCTTACTGGACTTTCATTAGGGAATGCATACCCAAACTTAGATATACTTGTTAATCAAATGAATTTAAATGATCTTGTTCTTATACCTAATGGAGATGATATTTATTTTGGAAAAATAGATAGTGATTATATCTATGATAAAAGTAAAGATAGTGATGACGAAGGTTATCCTCATCAACGTAAAATAGTATTTTTACATGGACCAATATCTCGCTCTAATTTACCAAATACATTAAGAAGTTCTCTTAAATCTCAAAGAACTATTTCTGATTTAAGTAAGCATTATGATATTATAAAGCAACTTAGTGAAGGAAAAGATGCGAGTGAATTAGTTGATAATAATAATGGTTTTATAGATATAGAATATCCAATAAGACCAAATTTATCTGTAAAAATAACTTTACCTGAAGATATAAATGAAAGTGAAGCCAACAGATTAGGGGACTTTATAAAAACTGTATATTTTAAATAGTAAAAAAAGTGTGCACCTTCTTTATGATAATTAAATTAGATTATCATAAAGAAGGTGCACACTTTTTATGTTAAACAAAAATGAAATATTAAAGAAATTTATATAGGAATATGATTTATTTATCATAGTCCTTCACATCAAATAATTATTGCCACTTAACTTTGGTTAGAATACACAAAATTATCTACATACTCCCTCCCCCTAACTGCTATTTTTATCCTTCTTTTATTCATTTTAAAACTTCTCCATATCTAATAAGCTACCATCTTTTATAGATATTACTACATCTGCGATTTTGGCTATTTTCTCATCATGAGTAATCATAACTAATGTCTGCTTAAACTCTCTAACACACATACAAAGTATATCCATAACTTCTTCGCTAGTTTTACTATCTAAATTACCTGTAGGTTCATCTGCAAATATTATAGATGGTTTATTTGATAGTGCTCTTGCTATGGCAACTCTCTGTTGTTGACCTCCTGATAATTCATTTGGAAATTTTTTTACCTGACTTGTTAAACCTAGACTATTTATAATATTATCTATATAATCTTTATCTATAGACTTTGAATCTATTGATATTGGTAATACTATATTGTCATAGACAGAAATTATAGGTATAAGATTAAATTTTTGAAATATAAAACCAAACTCTTCTACTCTAATTTTAGACAATTTATCATCATTTAACTTATATATATCTTCTTCATTTAAGTACACATGTCCTGATGTTGGCTTATCTAACCCTGCCATACAATGAAGTAATGTACTTTTTCCAGAACCACTTGTGCCAACTATTGCAGTAAATTTTTCAGGTTCTATTTCTAAACTAATTTCATCAATAGCGATTACTTTACTATCGCCTTTTCCATATACTTTTCTTAACTTATCTACTTTTATATTACTTTTCATATATCATTTTCCCCTACTTTAATTTTCATTAATACCGTCAATTATATCTAATTTATCTATTAATTTTGCTTTTGAATAACCTATTAATATAGCTACTAATACTACTATTAATACAAACATAATAGCTTCTTTGGGAGGTGTATACACATCACTTATATTTAAATTTATTCCTACTTTTGCGTATATTTTTTTATCTGAATCTATAATTTTAAATTCTTTTATACAGGCTAAGGTAGCACCTATTATGCTACCTACAAGACTATAAAATACAGCCTCATAAACAACTAATTTTTTAAAATATTTCTTTTCAAGCCCAATAGCTCTTAATATAGAAAATTCACTTATATTATTCTTAATATTTATACTAATAGTTGTGTATATATTAAATAATGCAGCTACTAATAATACACTACCTAATATCAACCTTCTATCAAATTTAATCGTAACATCTTGGTCTTTACTTTTTGGCGTGGTAATATCTATAAAATCATATTTTTTATCTATATTCTCAATTGATTTATCTAATTCTTTATTATTCTGTCCTGTTATGTTAAAGTTAACTTCTTGTATATAATTATTGTTAGTTATACTTTTTAATACTTCTGGATTCATATACATACCTATAGCTTGAGCATGGTTTTCCACTCCGTTATTTTGAGCAATTGAACTATCTAATATAGCATTCACTTTGTACTTATATGTTTTATATTGATTTTCTCCACTATTATTTTTACTTAATACCTTAAATTTAAATATATCTCCTACTTTTAAACCATTAATAGTCTTTTCAATCTTTTTAGTTTTTGTTACATAATCTTCATTGCAGATTGCAATATTTATATATTCATCATTTAGTTTATCTATATTTTCTAAACTTCCTGCTTTTACATACTTATTCAATTTATTATAATCATAAATCCCACTTACTAAAGCCTTTACCTCTACATTACCTTCATTATTGGCTTTTATAGGATACATTTTGAAATATACTTTGTTTAAGTCATTTTTAGGTACATCTACAAACCCTGTTGTATAGTTTAGTACACTAAAGTCTTTTATTCCTTTAAAATTTTTTATACTAGAAATTTCTTTAATACTTATCTTATTTATATCTTTAGCCGCATTTTCATAAGGTCTTATCATATAATTATATTCTTTTTTACAACCTAATAAATTGCCTCTTATCTGTTTTAGTGACTCTTTCATATTGCTAGATGTACATAATATAAACATAAACCCACTAAAAGCTATTATTGCAATTGAAATTATTGTCTTTGATTTACTTCTTAATAAATTGTTTTTTAAAAGAGTATTTAAAAGTTTTTTATTATGTTTTGTTTTATATTTAACTTTATCACTTTTATTTATCAAATCAATTGGATATTTCTTTAAAGAACTTATTATAGGGATCAGGATTGATATCAGTAATGCACTTAATGTTATTAATAAGGATTTACTTACTATAAAAGGTGAAATAATTAATTTAATATTACTAAAATTACTTATATCAAATAAATTAGATTGTATAAATATTCCCATTGTGTATTTTGCAAAAAATATAGATGTTATAAACCCTATAGTTATTCCGATTCCATATAAAATCAACATTTGCATTAAATAAAATCTAGTTATTTTTTTATTAGACATTCCAACTATTCTTAAATATCCAATTTGATTAATCATTTTACTAAGAATTATATTGAAGAAATTAAAAATAGTAAGAGATGCTGTTATAGCTACTAGAATTTTCATCTCTTTTTCGTTTCCTTGCTGAACATCTTTGTATAATCTAAGAGCTGAGTCTAGATATTGATTAGTAGATATTCCTGATTTTACATCTTTTCTTATATCTATTTTGTAGTCAGATGTTGGATCATATTCTTTTCTTATATCACTAAGTTTTTGGTCTATATTGCTTTCGTTAATACCTTTAATATTATAAATTGTGCTATATGTTATAAATTTACCTGGTATTATATTTTTATTGCCTCCAATAAAGCTATCAATTTCTATATCTTCAAGGCTATAATAGTCATCAACTTTACTTATAACTCCTACAACTTTATATTCATTTTTTTTGCTATAAGCCCCATTAATGCCATCTAAGTAATATTCAATTTTATTTACACCTGAAATACGTTTATTTAAAATATTATTCTTTTCATATTTACCTAATAGTTTTGAATCTATAATAATTTCATTTTCATTCTTTGGGTATCTCCCTGAAATGATGGTATAATTCATACTTTTAAAATAATTTTCATTAAATGTATATAAAGTACTTTTTAATCCACCTTGTATAGTAATTTGACCTAAATTTTCAACTGTAGATACATTATAGACTAAATCAATTTTTTTTATTTTTTCTTCGCTTTCTTTATTATTACTTGTTAATGTTCCATCATAATAGCCTGCAATTTTTTTAGCTTGACTAATTTGATTAATCGACATACTATTTCCTATTATATCTACTCCTAATATTAAAGTCATAGCAATTACTATAGATATTATTATCGTAATTGATTCCTTTTTATTCTTTTGCAAATACGTTAAAGCTAGCTTCAATTCAAACGCCATATTTTCCTCCATATAGTAAAAATTATTCTGTTAACTTATTTATATTTAAACCTTGATCCTAATAAGATTTACAATAATTTCATCAAAAAACACATTCATTTGCTTAGTAATTTAACACCTTCTCAAATTTGTGTTATTGATTCTACTCATCAATAAAAAGTTAAATTGATAAAAATACCAACATAAAAACCATAATGTATATGTAAATCTTTTAAGTACACACGATATAGTAAGTATAACTATTATATTTACTATAAATGCGATTAAAGTTTCATATGCATATACATACATTTCAAAATCATCTTTATCTATTTGATTATTTGAAATCAAAAAAAGTGTTATTTTATCAGCACATAATTTAATCATTACTAATAAATAACACTTTTTATTTATTCAATTCAACCTTTTTTCGTAACTAGTAGTTTTTTATGCGCAAATGGTTATTTTAATGGTATATAAACTTGAACTTTAAATTTATCATCTGTGAAATCTATGCTCATTTCTCCATTATATTTTTCAATAGATCCCTTTATACTTTTTATACCTATACCATGTACGAAATTATCTTTCTTATCAGTTATTATTGTTCCTTTATTTAACTCTACTTTATTGGATTTATTATTTTCACATTTTAATACAAAAAAGTTATTTACTATATTTCCCTTTAATTGTATATATCTATCTCTGTTATCAACCTTTAGTGATGCTTCAATTGCATTATCTATTAAATTTGAAAATATACTACAAATATCAATCATATCAATAAAATTACATCTAGAGAAATTTAAATCCACTTCAAAATCTATATCATTTTTGTCACAAATGTCCTTTTTATCATTAATTATTATATCTAAAATCATACTACCTGTTGAAATTATAGATTTACAACTATGTAGTTCTGATGTTATCCCATCTATATATGCATCAACTTCTCCATTATTTTTATATAGTTTCTTTATACATGCAATATGATTGTTCATATCATGGTATAACTTTCTTACTTTAAGTTGTGATTCTTTCATATTTGAATAGTATTTATATTGCATCTCAATTTTTTCTATTATTAATTTATTCTCAAGTTCAATATTATTAGCCTTAATAATTCTTCCTATAATTTTTATCAATGATATATTCGATAAAATCAGCATAATTGACATAAACAATAAAATTAACTCTTGAGTTAATGACCTATTTCTAAAGTCCAATGAAAGTGTAAATATTACAACTATACTTAGTATATTTGCTAAAATCAATGTAATTATATATAAAATCTCTTTCTTCTTAAATATTACATTAATCTTTAAACTTTTTATAATTGGTATAATTGATACTAACAATAGCTTTGATATGATTATTAATTCTAATCTAAGCATATCATTTTTTAATAATTCATTAATATTAGATGTTTTATTTATAGTCAATATAAAATTTAAGCTAATAAAATCTAATCCTATCAAAACCATCCAATAAACTAGATTTACGATAATAGCTTTAAATTTATTTGTGTCATAATTTAAAAAATAAAGTAGACATCCCATAATAATACCCATAAATAACTTTAGATTTGGATTAACATTCTTTATAGTTAAAAAACTTATTATAAAACTTATCAGTATTACTGATACTCTAATCATCTTATCACTAGTTTTTTTATTGCCTAATTTATCTAACACAAATTTAAGCATTAGCCATTCCACCATTGTAGATAGACATATAATTATATTCCAAAATAATGTGCTACTTAGCATATTACATCCCCTAATACTGATAATAGTTTTCTTTTTAATTCTTTAATTCTATATCTACTCACTGGTATTTCTGTATCATTAACGATTATTATATTTTTACCTATACTATCAACTTTCTTTATGTTGACTAAAAATCCCTTGTGACATCTATAGAAATCATATCTCTCTAATTCTTTTTCAATTTTGTTCATACTTGTTTTTGTGTTATATGTTTGTTCTTGCGTATGCACCATAATATCTTTATTTATAACTTCAACAAACATTATATCCTCTATTGCTATATTATATATTTCTCCCTTGGTCTGTATGATTAAATTATTTGACCTCTTTTTCATAATATCTTCTATGCACTTATTTACATGTTCTTTTAATTTGTTAAATTGTATTGGCTTCAATAAATATCTATAAGCTCTCACTTCATAACCTATCTGCATATAATCCATTAGACCAGTTGTAAAAATTATCTTTGATTTTTCGTTTTTTTCTCTAATCTTTTTTGCCACATCAATCCCTGTAATCTCTTTCATTTCAATATCTAGAAAAAATATATCTATATTATCTGAATAATTCTCAATTAAATCCTCACCACAATTAAATTCTATAATCTCAAATTGATCAGTTCTTTCTTTTAATATAATTTCTAGGTATTCTCTCAAATCTTGTCTAAATAGATAATCATCTTCACAAATAACTATATTCAACATAATTTTTTCTCCATGATGCTATGTAATTTTTAACTGTACTTAATAAAAAAACTTATTTCATGTATAACTCGACCATACAAGCCTATCAATACAGAAATAAGTGTTTTATAAATCTATAACTACATTACAGTGAATATCAATATTCTTTAAATTATTAAACTTGTTGATATGTAATTGCAATTATAATAATATCTATTTTAATAGAGTAAAAGTACTAAATTAGAATTTTTCTTATTTGGTGTATTGATCTAGAGCTGGAAGTAAGCCGCTAAACTTATATACTTCTAGCTTTTTTATTTTTATAGTTAGATAGTCTTGTTATATTTTACCATATCTAACCTTTTTTCGTTAGCTTATTAACCTTATTCCACGTATACTTAGATATTATTCGCTCTATCTCAATAGTAATATCATTTTTTTCTTTTTTTCCATTGTATTCAAATACTCCCATATAATTTTTATTTTTTAATATATAATCTACTTTTTGCTTTGAAAATCCATACTTAACGCCTATTTTAGCTAATGATAATCCCTTGGACCTTAGCTTAAATATATCTTTAACTATTTTAGCTTCTTCTTCATCTATTTCAAATTGACCTTGTTTATTTACTTTATATCCAAGTGATGGCTTACCGCCTACCCATTTATTTTCATTTAATCTTGCTATTCTTCCATTTCTAGTTCTTTCATTAATTATTGCTCTTTCAAACTCTGCAAAGCTACCTAGCATTTGTAAAAATAACATCCCTTGTGGATTTGAAGTGTCAAACATTTCAGTAACACTTACTAAAGCCACCTCATGCTCCTGCAGCTCATAAATCATTGCTAATAAATTATATAAACTTCTATGAATTCGATCGTTTTTATAAACTATAATCATATCTATATCATTTGATTTAACATAGTCCATCATCTTATCATACTCTGGTCTATCTGTAGATTTACCTGATACTGCTTTATCTATAAACATTTCATCTATCTTTATATCGTGAAGTTTAGCATACATTCTTATTTTATCTTCTTGATCCTTAAGTGATGTATTGTCTACTTGCATTAAGGTTGATATTCTACAATATCCTACTGCTCTTTTCTTCATGTATTCCTCCATGTTGTCTATTTAAAAACCACCTTACATTAGGTGGTTTTTAATATTATTTCTTAAATTTTAAAATTAAACTTATAATAAAGTTTATGGCCATAAATATAAGTCCTATAAAAAATACACTTTTTTCAAATGTATTAAATGCTATTCCTCTTAATACAATACTAAGAAAAACAATCGATATCGTTAATTTAAAAATGCTATAACACAAATTTTTTGCAGATTTTAATACTTCATTCATTATTGTACTCCCATAATTTTATTATTTATATATTAAGGTCTTAATTATATAAATAATAACTATAAAAAGTCAAGTTTGTCGGCTCAAACTTGACTTTTTTAATTTATTAAATATTATTAAACTTAGTACTTTCAACGTTTTAATCATAAATAGTATTAATCTTTTTTTTATTTTTATATAAACTATTTTAATTTATTTATAAAACTCTGTCGAATCCATAAAAATACAAAAAACCATTCATCTATTTATTTTAGAAAAATCAGTTTATCATTTGAATTAAAATTTATATTATTTTTTGCAATTCATTAATTCAAAAAAATATTTTGAATCATTAGTTTTATAAAGATTTAACCAAGAACTTAATGATTCTTCTTTAAAAACATCTAAAACTTTTAAAACGTGTATCGTAAATTCTAATGGTGCGATTCCTGAAGCAGTAATTAAATTTTCATCACTAACTACAGATTCCATTTTATAATATTTTTCTCCATTATAACTTGGTATTACCATTTTAAGAAATTCTAAATCATTACTAGTATGATTTCTAAAATCTAGTAACCCTTTTTTAGCTAACCCTAAAGTAGCACCACAAATAGCTGCAACTACAGACCTTTGTACCAAAGCCTCTTTAGTTTTTTCTAATATTATATCATGAGCTGGCGATATCCAAGTATCCCCTCCTGGTAAAATTAATACATCATTACTTTCCATATTAAACTCATCTATTGTAATCTCAGGTAGAACTTTCAATCCCCCCATTGTTGTAATAGGATTTTTATCAATTCCTACTGTAGTTACTTTTAGAGGTTTTAATCCTTTTTTAAAATATCTTCCTGTATTTAATTCAGCAGTTAAATATCCGACTTCCCAATCTGACATAGTATCAAATATATACATATACACTTTTATATCTTTCATCTTTTTACTCCTTATATGGTTAATTAATATACCTAATTGTAAAATAACTTAACTGACATATGCCGTCAGTTAAGTTATTAAATTTGATAATGATTAATTAATTCAACTAAATTTTCAACTATTTTCTTCCTAATACTTAAGGGTTCAATTATTTGTATGGATTTTCTATAGGGTAAAAGTATATTTGGTATATATGTACATATCACTTCTTCTTGAAGTTTAAATATTGCTTTATTGGGAGTTCTTTCTTTCAAGTAATATCCTAAAAACCAATGCTGACATAAGTTATCTAATGCATCTATACTTCCTTCTATAACTAATGGTATAAGATTATCCTCATCTCTTATTTCAGTCACAATTCCTCTTATGAAAAATTCACTTGCTGAGAATTCCTTTGGTCTATTAAAAGTATTTAATGTTTCTGTGACACTACTAATTCTATCTACTCTAAAGCTACGAATCTCATTTCTCATTTGGCAAAATGCTACTATATACCAATTATTATTCCAATGAACAATTCCATATGGATTTATAATCCTACATTTTGATTTTTCTTCACGACCTGTACGATAATTAATTTCTATAGATAACTCATTTGCTATGCTATTTTCCAATTTTTTAAGTACAGATTCTATAGATATTTTTCCAATAGGTTTTATTACTTCAAAACCTATTAAATGCCTTGTTAAAACTTCTTCTTGTTTTTGATTTGAGTGCATTTTTAACTTTGAAGTTGCTTTATCTAACGCTTCATCTAAGAAATATCCTTTTTCTTTAGCAAATATAGCTGCATGAAGTAAAGCAGTTTGCTCTTCTATATCGAAAAAAAGAGGTGCTTTAATGAAATTATTCAAAAGTGTATACCCACCATTATGACCTGTATCTGAGATTATAGGTACTCCACTCGCAGAAAGTGAATCAATATATCTATAAACAGTTCTTATATTTATTTCTAGTTTTTCAGATATTTGCTTTGCTGTAACTTTTTTATCTGAGTTTAACATCCATAGTATAGACATCATATTATCAATTTTAGCCATGTAGCCTCACCTCTTTATATCTGATGTATAAAGTTATTATATATCAGATATATTAATTCTTTATAAATAAAAAATAAAATGAAGAACTCATGCTCCTCATTTTATTTCAATTAATATCAAAGTCTCTTTTAACTACATAATATTTCTTATTGTTTCAATCTCTTCTATTGTTAAATCTGTAAGCTCTTTTATAGTTTCGTTATCCATTCCCTTTAATATAGCTTTTTTAGCTATTTCTATAGCTTTTTTCTTCTCACCAGCTTCTTTTCCTTCTTCAATAAGGCTCTTTCCTATTTCAGTCACTCTTAACTCCTCCTTTACTTTTTCTAAATCTTTACCACTTAAAAATTTATTAGCAAAAGCATATAAAATAGATTCCATATCTCTTTTATATGGACTAGTTATTTCTTTACTTAACTTTATAGCCTTTAATATCTTTTCACCTTTATCCATTTTACCACCCATAACTGGTGTAAATGTAAGCTTTATTATATCTTGCTTATTTATATCATTCCCACTAGATAACTTCTCTATTATTTCATCAAATACTTTATCTCCATCTTCATTAACCATAGATATAGCATTTACTTTATAAGTGTTCATACCACAATTATATTCACTAACAGGATTTTTGATATCCCCTGAGTAAACAACATATGTTATAACTTCCTTTTTGGTTTGATGATTAAGCAGCGCTTCATAAGTTCTAAATCTCATTAGATCTTCGACACCTTTATTAGTTGTTTGGAACTCAAAGTGTATATAACTATCATCCTCCATTAAAAATGTATAATCCATATACATATTCTTGCTATCTAAAACAACTAACTCCGTTGGTCCACTATCTTTTACTTTTTTATCTATTCCAAAGAACTTAAGGCCTTCTTCTGCAAATATATCCATTGCTCTTTTCATTATAAAATCTTCATAATTGGGCTTTTTCAT
>NZ_JANQBQ010000002.1 GCF_024723825.1 Romboutsia lituseburensis | reverse complement strand
TTTTTACACCCTTTTTTGTGAATTTATTAGTACTTATTATAAAATCTCTAAATATTTGTTATAGCCTATATAACTATAAATTATTATAGCACTACACTATTAATATTTAGGATTAAACAACTCTATTATTATCGTAAAATAATTTTAACATATTAAATAATAGCTATAATTATCAAGCAAGTAAAATCTCAATAAGTAGTACGAAAGTAGTTACTATATATTTATATTAAAGGCTCTAGAACGTTCTATATGAAACAAAATAGTAATTAATGAATGGATTTACCGTAATTTTTTTTTAAAAGGTTGTACAGCTCATTTTTTACGTATTTTGACATATTAGTATTTAGTTTTGCTATTATTCCTCCTACTAAGGACATTAATTTAAACGCGACAAATCAAATTACAACTACGACATTTTAGGGACATGTATTAAATATTTAATTTAATAGGTGGAATTACTATTTTGCCATATATATCACTTATATTTTTAATGCCTAAAAGAAATATAGATAACTTATAATAAATACTTATATAATTAATTAGGAATTTATTATTACGATTTAATGATACTTTAATTTACTTTTTAGAATTAGTGTGTGTCTAATTGTTTTATATTTTGTTTAAAAACAGGATAGATTAGTACAGAAAAAACACCTTTACTAGTCTTTACTTAGTATTTAAAAAGTATTTAATAGTATTTAATAGTATTTAGGCATACCCTAACCCCTTGGAAATACTGTATCTGAGAGCTCTAAAAGCGACGAATTAGGGATTTATTACGACGAATTAGGGATTAAAAGCGACGAATTAGGGATTTATTACGACGTTTTAGGGACTTAAAAGCGACGAATTAGGGATTTATTACGACGTTTTAGGGACTTAAAAAGCGACAACAATTAAAATGTTGACGTAATTAAAATGATTTGTTAATCTATAAATAAAACAAAGGTGTAAAGGGAGAGTAAATGTGAATCTTATAGAAGAATTAGAAAATAATCGGGTATTGATGAAAAATAATATGTTAGTCAAAGCTAGATATAGTCTTAGTCTAGTTGAGAATAGAATATTTTTATCTATGCTATATAAACTTCAAAAAAGGTCAGATGGTATACTAACTTGTTCAATTAGTCATTCAGAGTTTAAAGATATAATTAAGTTTAAGCAAAAGAATACAGTTAAGGGGATTTTAGATGTTTTAGAAGAGCTAAGAAAGAAACCTATATACTTTAGGGAAGAGAAGAAAAATAAAAAAGGGAATCTATGGGGAGCATATGGATTTATAAATGGATATGAGTACGACGACGAATTAGGGATATTTAATATAGAAGCATCTGAAAAAATATATAAGCTATTAAAAGAATATTTAAAAATGGGATATACTCCAGTTAATGTTCAAATTTGGTTATCGTTAAACAATTCATATGCACAACGATTCTATGATCTGTTAAGGCTTTGGAGCGGAACAAAGGATACTGTAAACTATAAGATAGAAGAAATTAAGGAATTACTGATGTTGGATGACAAATACAGTAAATATAATGATTTCAAAAGGAGAGTTATACTTCCAGCGATAAAAGAACTTAATGAAACTGGATATTTTGAGATAGATTTTAAGGAAAATAAAGTTGGCAGAAAAGTTGAGTCTATTGATTTTATAGTAAAAGATTTAGATAAACGAAAATATTTTGCTAAAGATGATGACGTAAAGGAAATACCTAATCCTACATTAGAAGATGTTAAATTAATTTCTAATGAGGTAGTTGAGGAAAGACAAGAAGTTATAAGTTTAGATCCAATTGAAATAGTTGAATTAAATAAAACAAAAGATGTTAAATCTGATAGAACAGATATATTTGTTCCTGATGAAACAGTGTTTACAAAAGGAACTCTAAGAAGATTTAAAATGAATTTTAAAGATATTGATTTCACAAATGAGTATATGAATAGAGCTTTTGAAGATGCAGTAATGATTATACTTGATAGAGATGACGTTGAAACTATAAAGGCTACGTCATATTCATTTTTCAAAGGTACTTTAGATAATAAGATTACTGAATATAAAAAAGATGAACAAGAAGATATAAAGCATAAAGCAGAGATGGATATGCTTTGGTAGAAAAGTATTACTTTGATAATCTAAATATGTCAGACTTACAAAATCAATAAACTATACTTTATAGAAAGTATAGTTTATTGATTAAATTTTACAACTTAATTTGAAATTTTTATATATCTATAATATAATAGATTTGTAAATTAAATCGGCGATGGAGTTCGCCATTAAACGCACAAGATGCTAATGACTCCTACTCTTATTAAAAATATAAGGGTAGGAGTCTATTTTTTTTGCGGAAAATAGATTGGGAGGAAAAACTATGAACGAATTAAAAAAACATTTTAAAGAAAGTGAGATAGTGTCGATTGTATTTTTTAGATGGTTTTTATTAGCATCTATATCTGGGGTTGCCGTGGGAGTTGTAATATCATTTTTCTTAAAAAGTTTACAATGGGCTACAAATACAAGAGAATCAAACCCGTGGCTATTATATTTGCTACCATTAGGAGGAGCTTTTGTAAGTTATTTATATTCTAAATATGGTAAGGATTCATCAAAAGGAAATAATTTAATAATCGAGAGAATTAATAATGGTGAAGGTCGAGTTCCTTTTAGAATGGCACCTCTAGTATTTTTTGGTACATTTATAACTCACTTATTTGGTGGATCTGCTGGTAGAGAAGGTACAGGTGTACAAATAGGAGCAAGTGTATCATCTAAAATAGGTGAACTTCTAAAATTAAAAGGAATGGATTATACAATACTTATAATAAGTGGTGTAAGTAGTGGTTTTGGAGTTGTATTTGGGACTCCTATTGCAGGAACTGTATTTGGGCTTGAAGTAAGCACTCTTGGAAAAATGAGATATGAAGCAATAATACCTTGTTTAATATCAAGTTACATAGGAAACTTTATATCAGAGATATTTAAGATCCATCATAGTCATTATAATATGGGTGTATCATTAAATGGAGTTGACGTATTTTTTAAAGTTATATTATGCGCAATTTTATTTGGGCTTACGAGTAAACTTTTTGCAGAGCTTACTCATACATTAAAGAAATTTTTTGCAAATAAAATACCTAATACATCTTTAAAGAGCTTTATAGGTGGTATCATAATAATTATAATAGTTTTAATTCTTGGGACTAGAATTTATCTTGGTTTAAGTTTAGACTTATTAAGTAATGCATTTAAACAACCTGTTCCTGATGAAGCATTTATAATAAAACTATTTTTAACAGCGCTTACTCTTGCTGTAGGATTTCAAGGTGGAGAAGTTACTCCGCTATTTGTAATTGGAACGACATTAGGTAACTTATTAGCATCAATAGTAGGACTTCCAATTGAGTTTTTAGCAGGACTTGGAATGATAGGTGTATTTGCTGGAGCTACAAAAACTCCTATAGCATCTTTTATAATGGGAATTGAACTATTTGGATCAGCTAATATTGGATTTATATTTATTGCTTGTGTAGTGAGTTATGTATTTGCAGGCAAAAGCGGTATATATACATCACAAGATAGCAGCATTTTAAATGGATACTTTAAAAAGTTAAAATATGAATAATATTATATATTAAAAAATAAGGCACATAATCATTATGTGCCTTATTTTTATATTAATTTAATAATCATATAAAAGCTGATTAGTTATTAAACTACTTTTATTTTTTAACTTAGAATACTTTATTAGTTTCATTATAAAGTAACCTACAAATAATACTGTATATACACTTAACTTCATAATATCTACTTCATCATCATTAAGAAGAGCAAGTACTATATGAATATAAGTTAATAAATAAAATGGATATGCCCATCTTTGTAGCTTTTTCCATTCCTTATTTGTCATTTTATCCCTAACACTTTTAAATGATGTTATAAATAAAGGTATCATCATTACAAAAGCAACTAGACCAACCATTAGATATACTACATAAAGTGTTGTTATAGGTTTATGTACTAATATTTTGTTTATAAAACGAACAGCATACATAACACCATGAGGAATTAAAAGAATACATGCTAATATAGCAGATTCTGTTCTTATACTTAATAACTTTTTAGTTAACTTCCATCTAGGGTTTAATGCTCCCGCAAACATTACAAGAATGAAAAATCCAATTGAAACATTTCCCTTCATAAAGGCCTTTTCAAACTCTCCTATAAATCCTTGTAATTTTGTACTTGTTATTAATCTATAAATTTCATAAACTATAGTAGCACTAGCTAGGGCCGTAGCTATAGAGTAATAGATTTTAGAATGTTTTCTGATACTAGATGTAAAAATTAGTGCAAATGTAACTATGAATAATAATGAATATACTAGTCTCATTATATGTCTCCTTCCAACCTTAAAGTTTCGTATTAATAATGAATTTCATTTTTAATTCTAAATTATCATTTTGATAATGTCAATATGTTTTTGAAAATAATTATCATTTTTAATTTATTTTCTAATTTTTAAATACGACAGGAGGGAACTTTTAAACATTCATTTATATGATTGTGTTATAAAATCATTGAGTATATGAATTAACCTTCCCAATATATAAAACATAGAGTTTACATGTATTGGGAAGGTTAATAATAGGTGATAATTAAATATTTAATATTATTAAGTGCAAGGGAGATGTTACTATATGCAAGATAATAAAGGTTTTGAATTTATATCTAAAATAGGTATTATAGTTTATTTATTTGGTACATGTATAACAGCATTTTTATATATTACAGATGGTCCTAGTTCCCCATTTGTTTATAAAGAAGTATCAAATCTATTACATGCTCTTTTCATAATAAGTGTAATTACATCAATATCTATATTAAAAACTAATCATAAATATATTTTAAGCTTTATACTTATGATTTTATCAAGTATATTTTTTCTATTTTTTTTAAATCCATTATATGGTAAGTTTAGCCCATGGCAGGAGGATATTATGAAAGCGAGTGTTTATACTTTATTATCTAATACATTAATTATAATCTCAATTATTTATAGCTATAAAAAATGTAAAAAAGCGATATAGATATATTTACTGAAAATACTCTTAAAATCCATATAATTAGATTATAATGGCATTAGTTTTAGAGATGTAGGACAGAAAAACACTATTTAGTTATGCTGTCAACAACAGCATCTATTGCTAAAAAATATCTTTACTAGTCTTTACTTAGTATTTAAAGAATATTTATAGTATTTAATAGTATTTAGACATACTCTAACACATTGAAACTACTAATAAATCTTAATCTAAATACGACAGGAGGGAACTTTAATACGACACCTGGGAACCTCAAGTACGACAGGAGAGAACTTTTAATACGACACCTGGGAACCTCAAGTACGACAGGAGGGAACTTTTAATACGACAGGAGGGAACTTTTAATACGACATCTGGGAACCTCAAGTACGCATAAATTAAAAAATTGACGTATTTTAAGTTTTATATTAAATTATAAATAGAGTGATCATTGGGTGGAGGAATAGGGATGAATACAAATGAAAAAAATATAGTTATGAAAAATAATATAATTATAAAGGCTAAATACAATATATCTACATTAGAGAATAGAATATTTTTAATGCTTCTATACAAATTACAAAAAAATAATGATGATGTAATTAAATGTGAAATTTCTCATGAAGAGTTTAAAACTATAATAAAGAAAAAGCAAACTAGTTCAATCGATTCTATTTCAAATTTATTAGTTAATTTAAGAAAGCAAAGTATTTACTTTAAAGATGAAGAGGGATGGGGTGAATATGGTTTTTTAAATGGATTTAAATATATAAAATCTAGAAAAACTTTTAAGATTGAAGCATCTAAAGAAATACATACATATATAAGAAATTACTTAGATACTGGGTATACGCCTATTAACCTAGCTATATTTTTTGGACTTATAAATCCAAATGCTCAAAGGTTTTACGATTTATTAAGGCTTTGGAGTGGAACAAAGTCTATTATAAATTATAAGGTAGATGATCTTAAAGAGCTTTTAATGATTGAAGGTAAATATGATAGATACAATGATTTTAAAAGAAGAATAGTAGTTCCAGCTATAAAAGAACTTAATGAAACTGGATATTTTGATATAGATTTTAAAGAGAATAAAGTTGGTAGAAAGGTTGACTCTATTGATTTTATAGTACAAGATTTGGATAAGCGAAAGTATTTCAGCAAAGACGATGTTATAAATGAAATTCCTAATTCTATGTTAGAAGATGTTGTAATACCTTATGATGAAATAGATAGTGAAAATCAAGATATTATAAGCTTAGATTCAAATGAGATAGAAGAAGTAGCTAGAAAAGACATATATGTACCAGATGAAACAGTATTTACAAAGGGGACATTAAGAAGTTTTAAACTTGACTTTAAAAGTATTGATTTTAGAAATGATTATATGGAGAAAGCATTTAATGATGCAATAATGATTACACTTGATAAGGATAATGTAGAAAGTATAAAAGCAGTATCTTATAAATTTTTTAAAGGTACTTTAGATAATAAAATTATCGAGTATAGAATTGAGAAAGAGCAAGATATTAAGCATAAACAAGAGATGGAAATGCTTTGGTAGAGGATATTAGCATATTACATGTAAAAATAAAAATAGGATAGTTTATCCTATTTTTATTTTTACTCATATTTTAAATCATTTAAGTGAGTTAATCTTCTTGATCAAATTCTTTTAGTTTACTACTTCTTAATTTACATCGTGTATTTTACTCTGTTCTATGTTGATTAAACACTTATGTAACGATTTTTTTAGTACTTTCTAAGTATCTATCTGAAAGCTTATAATAAAATTTTGGTATCATGTGAGCATAATTTAATCCATCTTTTTTAGTGGCTACAATTTCCTTATAGCCTTGTCTAATATCTATAAAACCTAGATTTTCAAGAGAATTTAAACAGTCTGAAATAACCTTACGACTTTTGTAACTAAATCCCATTTTGTCACAGATTTCTTCTTGCGTTAAGCAAGTTTCTCCATTTCTTAGCCTATATAATAAAATTAGATATATTCTAATCATATTATCATTAGTGAAGTTTTTAAGAATTTTTAAAGCAACGTTATTTATTGTAACATATTGTTTCAGTACTTCTGTAATATCACACTTTATACCATAGTTTAAAATATAGACAGGATTATCTTTATTGTCTTTAGTTAGTTCAATTAATTTTATATCTCCATCAACATTGCATTTTCTAAGTTTTATAATGTCTTTTTTTAATTTAGATTCACTAATTTTTATTTCTTGAGATATTTCTTTCAGCTTAGAATCTAGTTTTTCTTTATATATAAATCTATTATTTTTATTCCTATAATTGCCTCCCCAGTTACTTTGTAACATTATTGATCCATATGTTCTTAAATCTATTTTTCTATTTTTTTAAATCTCATTTGAACTTGGCATTGGTAAGCAAAAAACCTCCTTGGCGGGCTTTTTTTGAATAACTTTATTATCCTCAATATTATCATCTTCATTTTTGAATAGCTTGTACTTTTGATATTCGAGTTCTTTTATATAAATTCGTCTAAGCCTATAAGTTTCACTTTGTTTGTAATTCTCAAAAGCCTCCAAAATAGGATTATACTCTGTTGTTTTCTCAATTCCCATACTTTAATTGCCTTTCTTTTAAGTTAATTAAACTAGATTAAATTGCAGTTAATATTTATAACTAAACCTAGCTAATATCTGAACACACCCCTGAAATATTCAGATTTTTTTACGTAAATTATAATAACATAAAAATAAAAATATGAAAAATTTGACTTTAAGTTATAGTAATTTACACTACAAACTCTACTTAACATAACCTTAGAACATACTTTATTAAACTACATTTTGAGCAACGGACGAAGTCGTTGGTGATAGGAGAGAAGCGATTTTTTATATAGAATAAATGATTAAAAACATAACAATACAAAGAAGATAATCTATAAATAGATTATCTATAATAAAGAATGTAGATGAAAATATACCACCTATGTAGACTATCGTGCACAATCGTTGGAATGACTATGACGGAGATACGTATTTTTTAAGAAATGATTTAATGTGTCAATTTAATAACTGTGAAAGTAATAGAATTTATAGGATTTAAAGGTTATAATTTCATATAGTTTTGTAGATTAAATTTTTTTATGTATTTAGGGATTATACTATACTATTTGAGGTGATAGGACACAATAAGAGCGGTTTTGTAATTAAAGTCGACTAATTAGTTATGTTTGTTATAAAAATGGAAATTAGTGCGTATTAATAGCGGATATATCTTATTGATATATTGAGTTTACATAATATAATAATAGTAGCAAGGGGGGATTAGATGAGATTTGATAATTTTAAGTATAATGTAGCATTATCTGATATACCAGAGGCGTATCAAGATATTGCTTCCATGATGGGAATAGATAAATTTATTGAGTTCTGCTATTTATATGGTGGTGGCAATATATATTTTCCAACGGTAAAAACTCTAAAAAATCACTTTAGAAATGATGAGATATTAGAGCTGTATAGAAATGGGATGGCAATTTTAGAGATAGCAAGAAAACATCATATTAGCCCAAACTATGTTAGATATATAGTTAAAAAAAGTCGTCATATATTTAATAAATTAAAGGTATTTATTAAATATATGACGACTTTAATTATAATAGTTGAAGCCATATTTGGAGCAATTTTTTATAGAAGAAGAAATATACATAAGTAAATTAAATTAAAAGTAGAATGAGAAAATAGAGTAAGAAGATATCAATATATATAAATAACCTAGTAGGTACAGTAGCTTATATTGAGATCAAAATAAACCAATTTAAAAATGATAAATTATAGCTATTAAGAAAAGTATTTATTTTAGAGGATTTGTTATCTAAGATAAATACTTTTTTTACGTTAAAAATTTTAAAGATATAAAAATATGAATTTATGCCTTGACAACTATAATTGTCATAAACTATTATTAAATTGACAAATATAGTTGTCATCATGATGATAAAAATAGTCAGGAGGAATTACATGCCATTAAATAATCGATTAAAAGAATATCGAGCTAAAATTAACGTAAATCAGACTGAGATGGGGAAATTAGTTGGGGTATCTAGGCAAACGATAAGTCAAATTGAACGTGGAGACTATTCTCCATCAGTTACTTTAGCATTAAAGATAGCAAAGATATTAAATGTGAGTGTAGAAGATATTTTTATTTATGAGGAGGATGAGATTGATGGATAATAGCCGTGTAAATGAGATTAAAAAAGAAGATAAGAAGGCTTTTAAAGGTTTTTTTATTATATTAATAATTAGTACAACTCTTGGAGGAATTTTCGGTTCTACTTATAGCAATTTAAAAGAAATATTTGGAGAAAGTTTGTCTAGTTTAGTAATAGATATACTTAAGATAATTACACCATTTGCAAGTTTGGTTCTTTCTACATTAGTTATAATAGTAAGTACAATAGTATATACTAATTCACGAAAAGGATATGATTTGTGGAATCAAGCAAATGAAGATGACAATAGTATTGATAAAATTGAAAAAAATTTATCTTATCTAATGCTAATTACTTCAGTAAATCAAATTCTTGGTTTGTTCTTTATAGCTACTGGAGGTATGTTATTGCCTTTTGATGATATACATGGTGAGCCTAGTATGCTAAAAGGTAATTGTTTCTTTATAGGACTTATATTGTGTTTTGTATCTATTACCTTAATTCAGAAGAAAGTAATTAATTTAAGAAAAGAAATTAATCCTTTCTTAAAAGGTAGTATATATGATATGAAATTTGCAAAAAAATGGATAGATAGCTGCGATGAGTCTATAAAAATGGGAATATATAAAAGTTCATATAAATCACTTAAGTGTGTATCAACAACATGTTTAATACTTTGGTTAGTTAGTATTATAGGTTATGAATTATGGGATTTTGGTATTGTTCCTATGACAATGGTAATTATTATATGGTTAGTACAAACGATATCTTATTGTATAGAAGAAATTAAGTCTTCAAAAGTAAGCTAGAATTAAACATGTAGTAATTAATTTTTTACTCATCTTTAATATAAATATTAAAAATATCTAAAGGCATTTATAATTAAAGCCTTTAGATATTTTTTTGTTTTTAACCACGACAATCAGCAGTTTCAATTTTGAATTTACCATCTTTATCTTTTAAATAAATATACATATCACTGTTGTCTAGTATTGATTTATCAGCTTTTGAGATTATGTCATATTCAACTTTTACTTTATAAATCCCATTTAACTTTTTAAATTCAGAAATATTAAAATCATAATTTACTAGCTCATTTTGCCTATCTGATTCAAAAGTAGTTAAATATTCAATTAGACTATCTGTTATAGAACTATCGGTAGCAAAAAAAACCTTTAATTTGTTTAATTCCGATTCAGACGAGTAGTCTTCTATGCTATTTATTGCTTCAAAAAAATTAGTTATGGTTTGCTTACTTGAATTTTTAACTTCAGTACTTACATTTGAACATCCAACTATAAGTATTGAAATAAAAAATATTAGTAATAATCTTTTCATTGTGCATCTCCCTCTATTTATTCATCCCTCATCTGTTATTTTATAAATTTATTTAATTTAATTCAATAAAATCCTGGGAATTATATGATTAATGTTATGCTATTTAATTATTTTTATGTTTAGAAAATACACAGTTTAATATGGATTTTATAAGCTATAAATGTTAGTTTTTCAATATGTTAACCTTAGTTTACACATTGCCAATAAATGTTGATAGACAGATTTATAGTGTATATATAGAATAAATATTATACTATTTATCTAAAGGGGATTTATATTATGAAATTTAATGGAAAATTATTAGATTTAAGAAAAAAGAATGGATTGTCACAAGAAGAGCTTGGGAGAGATTTAAATGTATCTAGGCAAACTATTTCGAAATGGGATGAGGGACAATCATATGCTGATTTTAAGAAAATTTTTGTAATGTATAATTAAGGGAGGGTGTTATATTGATTTTGGCATATTTAAATGTTGCTATATTTTTTATTACTTATGGTTTAGTAGTATATGCACTGATACTTTTAATAAAAGCGTTAAAGATATATATTAAGAAAAATTCTTAGTATATATTTGTATATAGTTTAAAAAGGTTCTACTTTAAGAAATTAAAGTAGAACCTTTTTTATTTATAGCTAGTCATATGAAAAGAATATTTATATGTTAGATTAATTTACTTTATTTTCTAACAAAGTGTTATAATGTTTTTAAATAAAGGTGAAAGGGGGAGCAAAATGAATTCTAGCAAACTATTTACAGTAAAAACTATTATGACAGAAGAAGATTATCATAAGTTTTTATACATATCGACACTTCTAAAAAGTAAAATAATGATTTTATTTTTACTTTTTCTTTCCGCTTTCTTATCAGGTAGTATTGCTTATAGTGAAGGGCAATTTGATTTAAAGGGATTTTTAGTCTTTTGGACTATATTAATAATAGTAGCAATTTTAATTATTATATTTAAGATAGAGATAAGATTTAAGCAAGTAGTAAAAACTGATAAGACAGGATCATTTAATTCAGAAGAAATATTAGATTTTTATGAAGACTTTTTAGTTGTAAAAAGTAAAGTATTTGAAGGTGAGACTAAAGTTAAATATACTCAATTTTATAAAGTAATTGAATCTAAAGATTATTTTATAACTTATTTTAATGTTAATAAGGCAACGCTAATAAGAAAAAAAGAGTTAGAACGTGAAGTTATTGATAGTTTAAGGTATTTATATAAAGATAATCTTATAGATAATTATAAAGAAGTAAATATATAATTTGGTGGTGATAAAGTGAATAGTATCTTTTTTAATTTCAAAAAATATTTAATTATAGTACCAATATATGTTCTATACATAATCTTATTTGAACTAACACTAGGATGTAGCTTTGGCGACATATGGGATAACTTAATCTACAAATATGGTATAAAAAATCATAGAACTATTTAGATAAACTAATGTATTTAGAATTAAAAAATTCGCTTTGTTCATAGCGCCAACGACTTCGTCCGTTATTTAAAATCTAAAAAAAATTTTCATCCCTTTAAGTGTGAGTTAACCTTAGATAAGCTTAAAGAAGTTTTAGATAGCTATGATACACCTAGTAAGCTACTTTTATATTAAGAAAACATATTTAAATATGATGTGCTATTTATGGATAAAGGGAGCCGAAAATATTATTAGCTCCCTTTCCTTACTGCTTAGTATATATAATATTTAGCATTAACTTTCGCCATTAATAAGTAGTTTTGGCAATGCTTGTATTTACAAATAAACTTCTATTAAGCTTGTGGAGGTGTTCCTTCAGCATTTGATACAACTACATCTATTTGTACTAAAGCATCTTTAGGTAAAGCTGATACCCCAACTATTCTTCTTGCAGGAACTCCTCCTGGGAAGAATGTTGCGTAAACTTCGTTTACAGCATCTATATCTTCAATGTTTTTAAGGAATACGTTTACCTTAACTACATCGTCCATAACGTGATCAATACTTTCTATAATTGCCTTGATATTTTTTAAGCATTGTTCAGCTTGCTCTTTTACACCACCAGCTACCATTTTACCAGTTTTTGGATCTAAAGGTAATTGAGCTGAAAGATGATTATAATGAGAGAAAGCTACAGTTTGTGTATGTAGAGAACTCATTGGTGCATTCTCAGTATTGTTTGCTTCTATAATTAGTCCATGTCTATCTTCAATAGCTTGTGGAGGTGTACCATCTCCATGTGATACTACTGCTTCAATTTGTACTAAAGCATCCATTGGTAAAGCTGATGCTTCAACTATTGTACGTGCAGGCATATATGCTACTGCTCTTGCTATAGCTGAGTCAGGGAAGAATGTTGTATAAACTTCGTTTACTGCCTCAGTATCTGAAATATTTTTAAGGAATATATTAATTTTAACAATATCGTCAAAAGGAACGTCGATACTTTCTAAAATTGCCTTGATATTCTTTAAACATTGTACAGTTTGCTCTTTTACACCACTAGCTACAATTCTACCTAATTTTGGATCGATAGGTAATTGAGCTGAAAGATTATTGTAATGAGAAAAAGCTACAGTTTGTGAAGATAAAGAACTTATTGGTGCATTTGATGTATTATTTGTAAGCTTTATTATGTCGCCTGCTTGTGGTGCATTCGGAATTGTACCTTCAGCGTTTGAAACAAGTGCTTCAACTTGTACTAAAGCATCCATTGGTAAAGCTGCAACTGCTACTACAGTACGTGTAGGAACATAGTTTGTGAAGTATTTTTTGTAAACTTCGTCTACAGCATCCATATCTTTAATATTTTTAACGAATACAGTGATTCTAACAACATCATTCATAACATGATCGATACTTTCTACAATTGACTTGATGTTTTTAAAGCACTGTTCAGCTTGCTCTTTTATACCACCAGCTACTAATTTACCAGTTTCTGAATCGATAGGTAATTGAGCTGAAAGATTATTGTAATGAGAGAAAGCTACAGTTTGTGAAGATAAAGAGTCTTTGTTAACGTTTTCCGGATTTCTAGATAATACTGCGTTATAGTTATTCATGATAATACTCCCCTTTTGTCATATTTATTGATAGAATTTTTAAAACCCATCTATTGATATTAAACCGTGGATTAGCTTTAATGTCAATAGATTTTATTTTAACCATTTCACTTGTAGTAGTAAAAAAAACTTAAAACTATTCCAAATACTATGTTTAAATGTATAATTTATGTTAAATTTTACCTTTTTTAACGAAATATTAGCTGAAAATTAAGCATGAAATCATGAATTTTAATATGATAATTTTCACGTACAAGTGAAAATTAGAAATGGATTTTAAGATGTTTTGATGCTTGATAATATTTAAAATTTAAGTTCTGCTATAATTTAATTAACAATTGTTATATAGTGTGAAGTAAAGAGTTATTTTTTATAAAGGGGGATAATTTATGAATTTAACTTTCAAGAGAAACATTTGGATTTTTGTGGGGATTTTATTATTTACTATTATCACTGTTGATATAATAATTCCTTATATTAATATTTTACTAGGAGTACTTTGTTTTTATAAAGCTTATAAGATTAATAATTTAATTAAAGATAATAAGAAGAACGTTAGAAACTAAATTAGACTATTCTTTTTTGTCTTTATTTTTTATGTCTTAGAAAAATGGTTATTTAATTAAAAATCCTTTAAAATCTAAAAAATGGATTTTAAAGGATTTTTTACCATATTTTTAATAAAGAAATTTTTTAATCTTTTTCTCAATTATAGTTGATGCGATAAGAAGAAGTATAAAAAATATAAAAAATAATATTGTTAATATGCTTATAGACAAATCAAAATAACATTCATTTAATATATTAAATATACCTAAAGCGATAAGAAAAACTCCCTCTGAAAAATACATTTTAGAATAAAAATTTATATATCCATCAATATCTTTTATATTTCTATGATAAGGCCATATATATTTTTTAATATCTTTAGTTTTTCTTAACTTATCACCTCGATTAAAGTACCAAATAGATATTAATATCTCTAAAATTGCTGTTATTGGTAAAGATGACATTTATATTGCCTCCATTCTGACTTTTATTAAACTTAATTATATAAATTAAAATATTAAGACCAATAAATTATTTTTTTATATACTAATACATTAAATTACTAAATCTTAAAAATCAATAAAAATGGACTAAGATATCTATTTTTTGAAATAAAAAACTTTGTTACTCATGATTTTTATTTATAAAGGAATTTTTTATTAAAATCAGAATATTAAATTAAAATAGGATAGGTAAATCATTGTATAAAGCTTAGATTAATTAAATAAAGGGGGAAAATATGAAAAAGTTGATTGTTATAATTTTTATATTATCAACAATTATGATATTAGGATGTAATACCACGATAAGTGGAGAAAAGATATTGGCTAATAAAAAATGGGAAGAAGATATTAATTATATGGACGAGAATTTAAAAAAGAAACATCCAGATTTATTTAGGTACATATCAGAAAAAACATGGAATGAAAATATACAAAAGTTAAAATCAGATCTAAAAAATTTATCAGATCTTGAGATTTCTCTGAGAATAGGCCAAATTATATCTTCAATAGGGGATGCTCATACAAGCATAGATTTTCTTGAGATATTGACACCTATAGGAACAGAAAAGTTTGACTATGAGGAAATAGTTGAATTTCCAATTAAATTTGAATATTTTTCAAATGAGTTAAGAGCTATAGCTAGTGATAGCCAGTATAAGAGTATACTAGGTTATAAGTTAATATCTATTAATAATGTATGTACAGATGAGATAATAAAAAAAGTATCAACTCTTATAAGTTATGATAATCAACAATTTGCCAAAGAGCTAGCTATGTCGCAAATGCAAATCTATGAATATTTAAAATTTTTACAAACAGTAGATGGGACTAAGGCAGAGTACGTATTTGAAAACGATAATAAAGAAAAAATAAAAATAGATGTCAATGCTATGAAAAATAAAGAAGTTAATTATGTTAACTTAGATAAAATTCAATCTAAAATAAGTACTAAAGTTGAAGGTAAATATGATTTTTACTGGACAAAACAGATGAAAGAAGATAATGTACTATATTTTAAATATAATAAATGTCTAACAAATCAGGGAGCTAATATTAACAAACAAGATGCAGCTAATTATCCAGATTATTATGATTTCCATAACAATCTTTTAGAAGAAATAAATAATAATGATTATGATAAACTTGTTATAGACTTAAGACAAAATCGTGGTGGTGCATTTAAGTTAGTTGATTTACTTATACATGATTTAAAATATAAAATAAACTTAAATAGTGAAGATATAGTAGTTATAACAGGAAAAGAAACTTCGTCAGCTGGAGCGATCCTAGCATGGAGATTACAAAATGAATTAGGTGCAACTATAATAGGTGAGGAAACTGGTGGAAATGTAAATATGTTTGGAACTGAAGGTGAATTTATTATATTACCTAATTCTAAAATAAAAGTTAAACATCCTTACAGTTTTCGAGAATTAAAAGAAGGATATAATGGAGGCGTTAAACCAGATATAGATATAACACAAACATACAAAAATTACATCAATGGAATTGATGATTGCTATGAATATGTAGTTAATATTTTGGATAAATAAAGCTATAAAATACAGTAGTTGCATATTACTCAGCAATTTTAAAATAGTATTTATTTTATATTAGAAAGTAATAAGTTTTGTTATAATCAAACTAATTATTGACCAATGAAAACTTTAAAGAGGGGGGATACAATGGAGTATATGGGTAATGAGGAGTTTTGGAATAACAAATTTGAGAATAGAAAAGATAGTCCACTCAATCCAGAAAAATCATTGATTGAAAATATTATGTATTTCAAAAAGGGTTCTGTACTTGATGTAGCTTGTGGTGATGGAAGAAATACTTTATTTTTACTTAAGAATGGTTTTAAGGTAAAAGGCGTTGACTTTAGCTTTAAAGCCATTGAGAGATTAAATATATTTGCCAAAAGAGAGAATTATTTAGTAGATACAAAACTAATTGATCTAAGTGATTTAAATTCATTAAATGAAGTAGGTGTATTTGATAATATACTAATTAATCATTATAGGTTAAGCAAGGATCAACTTGATGTTATTGCAAGCCATATATCAGATGGTGGAACTTTGTTTATTTGTGGATTTGGTCACAAATACAAAGTAGATTCTAAAATTAGAAAAGATGACTTAATTTATCCAGATGATTTTGAAGATATAAATAAACTATTTGAACTAGTTAAGTATATTGAATGTGAAGATGATAGAGGTTTCTTTGTTACTTATATTTTTAGAAAACTTAAGAAATAATATCTTAAATAAATTTTATATTTAAATAAGATACATAAAAATAGACTAAACTATTTATTTTAAAAATAAGAAAGTGGACTAATAGAGGACTTTTTATAAAGAGATTACAAAATAATTATGATATGTACAATTGTCCACTTTTTTATGCTTAATGATATTACAATACATCAAAAACTCTAGACAATCTATGCATTATAGTCAAGTCAGCACATTTGTAAAAGTAAAAATTACCTTTTTGAGCAAAGGATGAAGTCGTTGGCTATAGGAGCGAAGCAACTTTTTATTGAAGAATTTCTAAATTATTATTTGTATCTTGACTATAACATGCAGTTATTCAATAATAGAAACTCTTTTATTTGTTGCATCAAGTTCAACTGTACATCCAATTGGCAAAGTTATCATTGGATGAGTATGGCAGCAATCAAATTCAGCTAAGAAAGGAATCTCTTTGTCACCTAAGACTTCTAATAATATTTCATATGGTTTTCTACCTGTGTTAGAATCTTTAAATAATTCATGTTTACCTAAAATAATTCCTGAAACTTTATCAAATACACCACTTAACTTTAATAATGAAAAACTTCTCTCAATAGTAGCACAATCATGTAGAGAATCTTCAATAAGAAGTATATCTCCTTTTTTTATCTCAGGCATATATTCTGTATTCCAAATGCCCGTCATAGTATTTAAATTTCCACCAATTAATCTACCTTGTACTTTACCTTCATAGACAGTGATTAACTCATTTTCTACTCTACTTTTTTCTCTATCTTGATTTTCCCAATCAATGAATTCATCAGTCCAAAAATCTGGATTTTCAATAATATGAGGGTAACTGATGCCATTTACTAATATATCTTCAAAGTATTTATAAGTTAAATCAACATATGGTTTTAACTCTCCAAAAGAGGCTACTAGTGCTGGTCCATAATATGTTGAAATGCCTGTTTTAGCATAAATTCCTAATAATATAGCTGTAACATCTGAATATCCGATTATAGGCTTTGGATTTTCCTTAAACGCCTCGTAATCTATATATGGAAGTAATGAATTTGAGTTCATTCCTCCAATAGTAGACATAATACACTTTACTTTAGGATTTCTAATTAAGTTATTTAGTTCTTCTGATCTTTCTTTAATACTTCCAGATCTATAAAAATCACTTTTTCCTGTTAAGTTACCTTCTATAATCTTGAATCCTTTATCCTGTAGGTACTTAACTCCTCTTTGAAATCTTTTTGGAGTATAAGCTGTTATAGGTGTTGATGGTGAAAAAATACCTATAGCATCTCCTTTTTTTAACTTAAAATTATTCTTCACTATGTTTCCTCCAATCTTAATTTATATAGTAATAGTTAATTTTTTACATTATACTCCTTATTTAACAATTTTCCAAATAAGAAATATCTATGCTGAGAGATTTAAGGATTAATTTAGTTAAATAAATATGATATATATCTTAAGATATGGTAGAGCATTTAAAAGTATTTACTTTAATGGGTATTTATTATTGCTAATATAATATAATTTATAATAATAAAAATGGGGTGGGTATGAATGGATTTTCCAGTATTAGAAACGATAAGGTTATATTTAAGAAAAATTACCACTGATGATGCAAATGATATATTTGAATATTTATCTAATGATAAAGTAACTAGATATTTAGGCAAAAAATCAGTAATCAACATGGAAGAGGTATATGATCTAATTAATGAATTAGATACTAGGTATGATGAATGTAGAGGTATCAGGTGGGGCGTAATAGATAAAGAAAGTAGGAAACTAATTGGTACTATTGGTTATGATGCAGTGCAGGTTAAAAATAAAAGAGCAGACATAGGGTATGATATTAACTCAAATTACTGGAGACAAGGATTTGCAACAGAGGCTATAAATGAAATAATAAAGTTTGGATTTGATAAACTAGATTTAAATAGGATAGGGGCAGTTGCATTTACAGAGAATCTGGCATCTTTAAATTTACTTAAGAAAGTTGGATTTACAAAAGAAGGTGTATTAAGAGAATATATTATACAAAATGATGTGAAAAAAGATACTGTAGTTCTTTCTTTATTAAAAAGAGAATATTTAATTGATTGATACAAAATTAAACATTAGGGTAAGTAAAGGTTGTATAGCAATGAAAAGGAGTATATCGATGAAAAAGCTTATAAGTCTTTTGCTTGTTCTATCCGTAATTTTATCAACTGGTTGCACTAAATTTAATACAAAACTAGATAAAAAATTAAGCAATGAGCAGTGGGTTGAGGATATAGAATTTTTTAGCAAGGAGCTAAAATCAAGGCATCCTAACTTGTATTTAAATATATCAGAAAGTGAATTTGATAAAGAGATAAAGAACTTAAAGGAAAATATAAACTTTTTATCAGACATAGAAATTTCAATAAAACTAGAGCAAATTTTATCAATGCTTAAAGATGCACATACCAATATTTCTCTTATCGAAATGATTACCCCTCCAGGCGAAGCAAAGAGTTATGATAATATGCAAATCTTTCCAATTACTTATAAATGGTTTGATGATGGATTAAGAGTATATTCTTGTGACTCTAAACACAAAGAAATACTTGGGCTTAAATTAGTATCTATTAACGATATTGAATTAAATGAAATAATAAAAAAAGTATCAACAACTTATTCTTATGATAATAATGCTGGATTAAAATCTGGAATTACAAAATATATTTCAGTATATGAAATACTTAAATTTCTAGATATAGTAGATAATAATTCTGCTAAATTTGTATTTGAAAAAGAAAATGGTGATAAATATATTACAAATTTAGATACAATGAATTTTAAAAATGTAAACTATATAAATTTATCAACATTAATAAAAAATGAAAGTGAAATATCTACAAAGCCTACCAGATCCTATGATGATTATTGGTTTAAATATATAGAAAAAGATAATATCCTTTATTTTCAATACAATAAATGTATAAATAATAATTCATCTTGGCTAACTGATGAAGAAAAACGTAAAGCTCCTGATTTCTATAAATTCGTAGATGACCTTATAACCTCAATAAATTCTACCTCTTTTGATAAATTTGTAATAGATTTAAGAAACAATCCAGGCGGAACTCTAGGCTTAACTAATTACCTACTTATAGAATTGTAAGGTTTAACTAATATTAAACAAAATGCAAAAACGTATGTAATTACGAGTGAAAATACATTCTCATCTGCAACTCAAGCTGTGGTTGACATTGTAAATAACTTAGATGCAGTAGTGGTGGGTACAGAAACGGGATCCAATGTAAATATGACTACGATAAGAGACAATGATTTCGAACTACCAAATTCCAAAATAACAGTAAATTGCTCTAAAGATTTCATAAATAAAATCCCAGGATATAAAGGTGGATACAAACCAGATGTACAAATAGAGCCGAACTTTAAAAATTATATAAATGGAGTAGATGATTGTTATGAATTTATAAGAAATAATTAAAAGCTATATTTTTTTACTGATATTGCAATAATTAATATCTTGATAAATCCACTAATTGAGTTAGCTTTTACGGTAAAATGACCATTCACACATGAAATATTACCACTAAGGTAATATTTATTGATTAAATTTTACTTTAATGATAATTTATTAAAGTAAAAAAAGAGTTTAAATGGATATTTCAACTCATTAAATTGAGAGGATGTACTAAAATGTTAAGTAAGCAATGTTACATTATAATCAATGATAAATTTAGATTAGAAGAATTTGTAAATATATTAGGGAATTTTGCTAATGAAAAAAAGTTAGGTTTGGGTGTTGATTTACCCCTTGATTATTATATAGATGATTTTCATGATTATGATGTTGATTCATTTATTTCACAGATAAGACAAAACTATTTTGAAGAATTAAGACTACCTAAAAGTGAGATTTACAGACTTAAAAATGAAACAACTATGAATTTAGATTTTTCAATTGGATTACTTTATGTACCTAAAAATATAGATGATATAGAAAAATTTATAAAATTAGATGAGTTTTCATTTGTTGCTATTGTTATTGAAGAAAACATCGTAACTAATGTATTTTGGTATACTGAGGGATATGAAGGGATGGTTATTATTGTAGATGCAGAAAATAGTTCAAACTTTAAAGATTATCTACTCAATTACTTTAAAGAAAATAATAAAGATATGAGTAATATAAATGAATAGAGTTATATTATAAATTTAAAAAATATAGTTAATTTAGAAAAAACACCTCTAATTTAACTATATTTTTTTTAGTATAAATTCATTTACCACACTAAACTCACTTTAATGAGTTCAAAATATTAATTTTAAGAATAGTTCAAACTAATTAGCTTTATTTTTAGAATTAAATAAGGCTCTAATAAAAAGTGCTAAGGACATAACTAATAGTGCAATTTGGACATTACTACTAGAAGATGCAATTAAATATAAATCTATTAATATAAATCCTATTATAGGTAAATTCAATTTAAAATTTTTAGAAATATTTTTCATATAGATACCTCCTACAAAACTTGTTGATATATTATGTTTTTATTTAAAAAATATATTTTTTATAGTAACAAGTATTAGAAAAATAAAAAATAAGCTGCACATTGTTGTTTGAATTTTTGTGATTGTTTTATTACCATACTTATTTAAATCATATTTTTTTAATTGTCTGTTAAAATAAAGTACTGTAAAACAGTTTGACGCTGCGATTAGAACTAATAAGCCTAGCGTATAGACTGATATATTTAATTCTTTAAAAAGGCTAGGCAAAAAAATTACTAACATCAATAGAGTATTAGTTAGTTGTGGCCCAATTAAGTTGAATTTTTGTAGTTCATATACATTTCTTTTAATTTCTGTATCACTCATAAAATCTGATTCCCTCCCAATAATAAACTATATTTTTAGTCTAATATTTATTTTTATTTAAAATTTTAATATGTTGAGAAATAAAATTAATTTCAGTTTAATTATATTTAAATGAATTGTAAATAAGCTATGCGTGAATAGTTATTTAGAAAGCCTTAATGGTATATGTGGTTAGACCTAATGGTATAAATCATATTATCGTTTTACTTTTGTTAGTACATATCCATATCAGCTATATTAAACAATAAAATTATGCTATAGTTAACATAACAAATAAGTTGGAAAACGGAAACTTATAGGGGGAATAGATATGAATTTAAAACATTATATATTTGATTTAGATGGAACATTAATTGATACTGAACATGCTATATTAAAAACATGGCAAGATACATTAAAAGAATATGGTCATGAATATACATTAGATGAAGTAAAAGTGGTACTAGGCGTTACAACAGATATAGGCCTGCAACGATTGAATGCTAATGTGGATAAGAAATATACATACAAATGGCAGGAAAATTATGAGAAGTATTCTTCAAAAGCAGATTTTTTCGATGGGGCAAAGGAGATGCTTAGATATCTAAAAGAAAAAGGATGTTCTTTAGGAGCTGTATCATCGAGGAGCAAAAATGAGTACGAAAAATTCTTTGGGACATTTAATTTAGAAGAATTTTTCACGACTATTGTTTTGGAAGATGATACAAAGAATCATAAGCCAAATCCAGAACCATTACTTAAATATATTGAACTAACAGGAGTAGATAAAGATTCATGTATTTACATTGGTGATATGCCAACTGACATACAGTGTGCAAATAATGCAGGAATTATATCAGGGTTAGTAACGTGGAATAGTTCAGGAGTTTCTTGTGCAGAAGCAACACTGAGTTTTAGCAGTCCAAAAGAAGTTTGTGATTTAGTAACTACTAGAGCTTGTAGTTCTGTAGATTAAAGTAATTATGATGTCATAAAATATTTTAGTGAATGAAAAAAATAAGGCTGATACTAAGCCTTATTTTTATTTATATCTTTAAATTTAAAGAATATTAGATATATAGTTAATATCAAAAATAAAACGTTTACCCATTTAGGCCATTAGCTAAATCGATAAGAGCTTGATTCTCGACTCTATAAACAGTCCATTCATCCATAGGAATTGCTCCCATTTTTTTATAGAATTCTATAGAAGATTTATTCCAATCAAGACACCACCAATCTAATCTGCCACAGTCTCTATCTATAGCTATTTTTCCTAAAGCTGAAAGTAATGCCTTTCCAGCGCCAAGACCTCTCATACTTGGTCTTACATATAAATCTTCTAAGTATAAATTAGCTTTGCCTAAGAATGTAGAAAAATTATGGAAGAATAACGCAAATCCAATTGGTTCATTATTATATTCACCTATTATTACTTCAGCTTGTTTTTTAACAAATAAAGATTCATATAATATTTCTTCTGTTGCAACTACTTCACTTAATAGATTTTCATAATCTGCTAATTCTTTAATAAATGTAAGTATTAAGTTATTATCTTCTTTTGTTGCAAATCTAATTTTGAAATTAGGTATGTTAGTATTAATATAGTTTTTCATAAGATAGGCTCCTTTTATTTAGTTAGTAATTACATTTTTAATTATATCTTATTATTTAGAGGTTAGCAGAAATATTATAGTGACCACAGTTTGTTTATTGTACTTAATTGACTGACTGTATATAATAATATCGTATAGATTTTTGAAGGGCGGTGAAAGCAAATGAAACGTATTTTCTTTGTTGAAGATGATTTAAATTTAATAAATGGTTTATCTTTTGCTATCAAAAAGCAAGGATATGAAATAGATATTGCTCGTACGAGTATTGAAGCAGAAACATTATGGATAAATGGAAAATATGATTTAGTAATTTTAGATGTATCACTTCCAGATGGATCCGGATATGATTTATGTAAAAAAATTCGTAAAGTATCAAAGGTACCGATTATGTTTCTTACTGCTGCTGATGAGGAAACTGATATTATAATGGGACTTGATATCGGAGGCGATGATTATATTACAAAGCCTTTCAAGTTAGCAGTTTTTTTATCGAGAATGAATGCATTGCTTCGTAGAAGCGATAATTTTAATCAATTAGATACCGAATTAAATTCTAATGATATAAAAGTAGAATTATTAAAAAGAGAAGTCTATAAAAAAGGAGAACAACTTGACTTAACAGCAAGCGAGTATAAATTACTATGCCTGTTTATGGAAAATCCAGATAATGTTCTTTCACCAGAACAAATCTTAGGAAAACTATGGGACTGCAACGAAAATTATATAGATGGCAATACCCTTACTGTATATATACGTAGGCTGCGTACAAAAATTGAAGATAACCCAGGTCAACCACGAAACATAGTGACGGTTCGAGGCATGGGATATAAATGGAAGACTATAAATTGAGGTACAATATGAAAATATTAGCAAATAGAAAAATTAAATTACTTTTTTACTTAGTACTGTTATTCATAATAGTGTTTACCCTTATTTCAGTTGTTTTCATAGGTTTTAAATTAGAAAATGCAGCATTATATATACTTCTATTTTCTTTGTGTACGGATATCTTTATATTGGCAATTGGGTATTGGTACTTTAAGGAACAAAATAAAATTATGGAAAATGCCACAACACAAATTAGGGAATATATTTCTGGAAATCAAGATGCACGTATTGAATGTAATGATGAGGGTGAGCTATATAGACTATTTCATGAAGTAAATTCCTTAGTTTCTATTTTGAGCTCCAATGCTAAAAACAAAGAGAAATCAAAAAAATTTTTAAAAGATACCATATCCGATATTTCGCACCAATTAAAAACCCCACTTACGAATCTTAACATATATAACGGTATTATGCAGGACGAAGTAAATGATTTACCGGTAATAAAGGAATTTACTTATCTTTCAGAGCAGGAACTTGATAGAATAGAAATACTTGTACAAAATCTCTTAAAAATTACAAAATTTGATGCAGGAACAATTGTAATAGAAAAATCTATAGAAAATATATCTGAAATGATGGGCTATATTCAAAGACACTTTACATATCGTAACGAGCAGGAAGGAAAGATACTAAATTTTTCAGGAGATGACACTATCACTTTATTATGTGACCGTAACTGGTTAATTGAAGCAATTAGCAACATTGTTAAGAATGCCTTTGACCATACAAAAAAAGGAAATACTATCTGTATAGAATGGAAACAATTCGCTTCTATTATTCAAATTACTATAAAAGATAACGGAAGCGGTATTCATATAGAGGATTTACATCATATTTTTAAAAGGTTCTATCGTAGCCGTTTTTCTAAAGATACACAAGGTATTGGACTTGGCTTGCCCCTTGCAAAGCTTATTATAGAATCACATAGCGGAACAATAGAAGTTGACAGCGAATTAGGTATTGGAACAACATTTACAATCAATTTTTTAATTCCTACAGAATTGTAGGCTTAGTGTAATTTTACAGTAAGATTGACATGATAATCTTTCTATATAAATACAGAAAGAGGTGTTTAGACTATGAATTTATTAGAAGTTAAATCAATTTCTAAAACATATGGTAGTGGTGAGGCTGCCGTACATGCATTAAAAGACGCCAATTTTTCCGTCCCTAAAGGCGAGTTTGTAGCAGTCATCGGAGAATCAGGATCTGGCAAAAGTACACTTTTGAATATGGTAGGTGGACTTGATACTCCTACTTCTGGAAAGGTGTTTATTGATGGAAATGATATTTTTGAAATGAAAGATAGTAGCTTAACAATATTTCGTCGTAGGAACATTGGATTTATTTTTCAAAGTTTTAATTTAATTCCAGAATTAACAGTTGAGCAAAATATTATATTTCCTGTATTACTTGACTACCAGAAACCAGATAAAAAATATCTGGAAGAATTACTTACAGTACTTAATTTGAAAGAACGTCGCAATCATTTACCAAGTCAATTATCTGGTGGTCAACAGCAACGTGTAGCAATAGGGCGCGCTTTAATTACACGACCATCGATTATACTTGCGGATGAGCCAACAGGTAATTTAGATACGCAAAATAGCAGTGAAGTAATTGCATTACTAAAAGAGGCAGCGAAAAAGTATGAACAGACTATTATTCTGATTACACATAGCCGAAGTATAGCTCAGACTGCAGACAGAATACTGCAAGTTTCAGACGGTGTACTGACTGATTTTGGGAGGTGCTAAGAATGAAGAGCTATCTTAGTCTAATTCCGATTTCGGCCAAAGTACACAGACGTCAGAATCGTATGACTCTTCTATGTATAATTTTTGCTGTATTTTTGGTAACGGCTGTGTTTAGTATGGCAGACATGGGCGTTAGAATGGAGAAAATAAGATTATTGAATAAGCATGGTAGTATGGCACTTCAAGGATTAAGCAGTAATGAAACGGCACATACACTGTATTCTACTGCTGTAGTACTGTTTGCTCTGATACTTATTTCAGGAGTACTTATGATTTCAAGCAGCATAAACAGTATTGTTGCTCAAAGGACAAAGTTTTTTGGAATGATGCGATGTATTGGAATGAGCAGACAACAAATTATCCGTTTTGTAAGATTGGAATCCCTTAACTGGTGTAAAACTGCAGTACCGATAGGTGTTATGCTTGGAGTTATAATCACATGGGGGTTATGCGCTCTATTACGCTTTGTCGTCGTTGAGGAGTTTTCTGATATGCCCGTTTTTGGAATCAGCCCAATTGGTATTATTAGTGGAATTGTTGTTGGTGTTGTTACGGTTCTCATTGCTGCAAGTGTTCCGGCTAAACGCGCAGCTAAAGTATCTTCTATAACAGCAGTATCAGGTAATTCACAAAATACAAAAAATATGACTTATGGTGTGAATACACGTTTCTTAAAAATTGAAACTGCCCTTGGTATTCATCATGCAGTATCAGCAAAGAAAACTTTAATACTTATGACAAGTTCATTTGCGCTTAGTATTATACTTTTTTTGAGTTTTTCTGTCATGATAGAATTTGTTAATTGTCTTATGCCTCAGTCATCCAATGCTTCTGAAATTAACATTTTAAGCAATGAAAATTCAAATTCTATAAAGAATGAACTACTTTATAAGATTAGTAAAATGGAAGGTGTAGAACGGGTTTTTGGTCGTAGGAACTATCTTGATATTCCAGCAGAATTAAACAAATCTAATACGCCGTCAAATACGATTGATATCATATCCTATGATGAATTTGATTTAGATTGCCTTACGAAGGATAAACAGCTTAAAAAAGGTAGTGATATTTCAAAGGTATATGGGGATAGCAAATATGTACTTGCAACATGGGATAAAGAAAGTACGTTAGAGATTGGTGATAAAATACGAGTAGGCAGTAAGGAACTTGAAATTGCAGGTTTATTAAAATTTGACCCATTCAGCAGTGATGGCAATACAAATGGAAAAATAACTATCATTACTTCTGGAGAAACATTTAGGAACCTGACTGGTGTAAATGATTATTCACTTGTTATGATACAAACTAAAAAAAATGTGACGGACGAGAATGTCAAAGCAATTCGTAATGTAGTTGGTGGACAGTACAAATTTAGTGACCAACGTGACCAACAGACTGCGAGCACATATATGGCATTTTTATTCTTTATATATGGATTTTTAGCAATTATTGCTTTAGTTGCGGTATTAAATATTATGAATAGTATTTCTATGAGTGTATCTGCAAGAATAAAGCAGTATGGAGCCATGCGTGCGATTGGTATGGATGAACATCAAATAACAAAGATGATAGCTGCTGAAGCATTTACCTATGCTTTATCTGGCTGTGTTGTTGGCTGTATAGTTGGTCTATTGATTAGTAAACTTTTATATGACAATCTTATTACATCTCATTTTAACTACGCTACTTGGAGTGTGCCTGTTATACCGTTATTAATTATAATTCTATTTGTTTTCATTGCAGCTATTGCAGCGGTTTATACTCCATCAAAACGAATTCGAAACATATCTGTAACAGAGATGATAAATGAGCTGTAATTATATTAATTAGAATTTTATAAAAACATATTTTTTAATTAAACTCGATTAAGCTTAATAGAATACTTAATCGAGTTTAATTTTCTACATGAATATTATTAAAAATTTACTGTTTAAACATACTGAAAAGGATGTAAGTAAATTTTTAAAATATACATATATAAATTACTTATTACGCATATTTTTATTATATAAAAATATACCAGTTCCAATTACTGCAATTCCTAATACTGCAATTACCCAATATGGAATTGTTAAATAATATGAATTCATTTTTATCCCCCTTGCTTTATTTAAATAGATAATAATCCTTAAATACCTCAATCTCAATTTAAACTGAACTAGAAAATCATTTGAAAATTCTAATCTTAAATCTTGATCTTTACAATATCTCCATTTTCTTGCTCTATATCTACTAGATGTAGCCCCTTATGTCCTTTATTTAGGTATTTCAGACCTTGAATAATTACATCTACATCATTAGATCCAAATATATAATCTGCATTACTATTTTTAAGATGTTTGCTAAAATCTATTTTTATAAATGGCTTAGATACTCGAAGTAAAGTCGTTAGGACACCAATAGGTACTATTAGATTTATATTAACTTTATCCTCTTTGCTTTTTACTGTTATCTTCATATCCAAACACCTATTGTATCTCTACTATAACTTTGTCTTTTCCATCTTCTACCTCTACAATTCTTCCAACAAATCCATTATCTATTGCATCCATTAATTTTGCTATATCTATGTTATGTTTTTCTAGTTGGTCACTGTACATACTTCCTATTCCACCCATTATTTTTATAAATTCTAACGGTATATTAATCTTAACCGTACTTCCATCTTGGCTTTTTACTCTTACGAATAACATTTTTCCTCTATTGCCATCATTTTTTATATCAAAGAAATCATCATTTTCAAATTTTTCATCCTTAACAACAACTTCACACTTTTTGTTAGTATCTAATACATCTAATAACCCGATGGCCTCCTCAGCAGTTATTTTTCCCTCTTCAACCATCTTTAAGATTCTCTTTTTATCTTCCATCTTAAACTCTCCTTTATATTTAAATTTATAATTTCTTTAAAAGATTAACAGCCTCTTCAGAGCTTATTTCCTTATTTTCTAACATATCCATTATTTTTTCTTTTTCTTTAGTTGTATCTTTTTTTATCACTAGACCTAATGCATTATTAATTTCATCAAGCTTACCTCTTACGGTTGGGTAAGATATGCCGAGTTGTTTTTCAACGTCTTTTATATTTCCTCTGCATGCTAAAAATACTTCTACAAAATTTAGTTGGTCTTTTGATAATCTATCAAATTTTGAAATTGAAAATTCATTCTCTATAATTGTGTTGCAATGATTGCATTTTAATTTCATAATCTTCATCTCTTCCGTACAAACCGGACACTTAGTTATAACTTTATGCACTTTATCACTTCCTTTAATATTAGTATATTAAATATCTTTAAAAATGTCATTAAAAACTTTGATATTTTTAATATTTATATTTAAAATATTGATTTTTAATATAAAATATATTGAAAAAATTAATATTGAAATAATTATTGTTAATATATAAATAAATATTATAGACCTTCATAGTAGATTTATGAAAAATCCATTAAAGTTTATTAGCGTAAGTAGTATCAACTTTTGTAAGTGCATTCTATATTAAAGTTGCTTAATTCAAATTAGGGCACTTCTAAAAGTGCTTTAGGAATATAACATAAAACGTACTAAACAAAAACTACACACCTAATTTAGATGTGTAGCTTTGTTTAATCTCCTTGACTAACAATTTTTTTATTGTTAGCCAATGCAAATGTACATGTTTTTATCATAGTGTTAGCAAATTCTATAAATTCTTCTTTTTCAACTTCGCAATTTTCAAATTTATTAATAGAATCTAAATAATCCAATGTATCTTTTTGGATTATTACTTTAGATGCATCAATTAATAATTTAATTTCATCGAATGTTAATAGCTTATCACCATAAGGATCCAACTCAATAAAAATATCTACTTCTCCATTAAAAATCTCTTTATTTTTATAAATTAAATCATCCATATAATCATCAAGATAAGCAAATCTTTCTTTTCCAAATCCGCTATCTATACTCTCTGATAACTTGAAATGCATTCCCATACAAAATCACCTCACAAAATATATTTTAAATTTCACTTAAACGTGAATATTAGTTATTTAATAGAAAAACATCTTCTTTAAAAAAATGTTTTTAAATGTACCTTTAGGGACTAGAATTTTTGAATTTAACTTTACTTAGATTTAAATGTATTTAGGTTTTTATCTAATTGATCTTCTATAGATTCATTTATTATTAAACCCTTAAAGTAATAACTTACAACCTTATTTAAAGTCGCTACGTATTCTAGTCTATCTTCATAAGTTGGAAAAGATTTCATATCATAAAAAAGACTTTCGCATAATAATATGCCTAGTATGTACTCATGAATATGACTGATTCTACTTGCTATATGACGATCAATTACAGATATATTGCTTTGACTTAAATCATATTTAGTTATTTCAATTATAGATTCACATAATTCTATAAATTTATCTTTTCTAAAGTTCCATTCTTCATGTAAAAAATATATAAAACTTTCATTATCACCTATATCATTATCTTCTATGACTTTCATATATTTCAATATCTATCAACCTCCGTTAAATTAAAGCTTTATACTTCATCCACGTATCCTAGACGTATTATGATTTACTAAATGTTAATTATCATAAATTAATTAGCCCAATCATCAATCTCAAAGATATCATTAATCCAATGTTCAAATACTTTAAGCAAATTATCCCATTTAATATTTTTGCTATATATCTTTAAGTATTTATATTTTTCATCTGACATAATTAATTTATTTTTTATTTTTTCATTTAAAATTTCATTATTACATTCTATATAAAATAATATATTGGTTTCATCCAATAATTTATAGGAATACCCATCAAAATCAATACCATTTATACAGCAATATGGATGTGCATGTCCTATATATTCATATATGTTTATATTGTATTTTTTTATTTTACTCAAAACTTCATTTAACTCACTTTTATCAATGTAAAAAATATAAGACATATCTGAATATAAATTCTCATTTAAATCCAATATATCTATAGATATTTCTTCTAAAGTTAATAATAATCTATCTTCATTTAAATCATCTAAATTTTCTATTCCAAAATATTTTTTTATAGTTTTTATTTGAATCTCTTCAAATTCTCTTAAGATACTTGATTTGTTTAAATCATCTCCATAGATTAAAAATTTTTTATTCAAAGACATTTTAAGTCTCTCCTTTTACATAATATAGTACACATCATATTTGTACCTACTTAACCTACATCATTATCTAGTCTCTAATACTTTTTTATTTTTATATAAAATCTTTGTTTGTATAAGCTATCATAAATTTAAAAGATAAACAATATGATTTACCTCAATAGGCATTTTCAATGTTTAAATGGATAGGTTAATTCAATTTTATAAATCAGGAGAAATGGACAATTCTGTGCTAATGAAAGAAATCAATGTAACAAAAATACCTAACAGTTTACAGCTGGATTGGGAGTAATACTTTTGATGTAGATAATGAGAACCCTTAGAATCCATTCATTTGGACTCTAAGGGTATTTTAATTGTAGAAAGTAAGTATACATGACTCTAATTTAATTAATGCTTTTTAAGCATATTAAGATAGCATGTAATTTTTATAGATTTAGAAATTATCCAAATAGATAATAATGTGAATATGATCCAATTCTGACCATTAAAATAAAAATCAAATAATTGCATAGTTATTATTATAAATACGATTATTGATTTCACCTATGAATATTAAATATAAAAAAACACTCAATGAAAATATTGCAACACTACATAAAACGATGCCTAATATATTTTTATTTTTCATTATTTTACCCCTTATATATTTTATAAACTTAAGTTTATCTTAGCATACAAAACTAAATAGATTCAAGTTTATAGCGAAGTAAGTTCGTTAAAAAGACATATTTTATATATTTTTTATTATAGTTAATTAAGCATATTATTTAAAAAGTAAATATATATATTTACTTTTCAAATAATAATAATATACGTTATAATAAAGTATATTATTATTTTATAGGAAGTGTTATATGAGTATACAAGAATATAATGAAGAAAAACCAGCATTAATAAATTCAATAGTATGTGCAATAGATATACTAGGATTTTCACAAATGATACAAGAATCATGTGAACAAGGATATGGTAATAATTTATTAGCAGAAATAAACTACCTAATAAATAAAAATAAAAGTTGTATAATACCGAATAAATATAGCAAAGGTAGGATAAAAATATTTACTGATAATATGGTAGTGGCATACCCAATATCAGGGGATGCAGAACAAGAGTTAGATGAAATACTAGATAATGTATCAGAATATCAATTCAACTTAGCTTTAGAAGGATTATTTGTAAGAGGTGGAATTAGTACAGGTGATTTCTATATAAATGAGGATATAGTATTTGGACCGGCATTACTTGAGGCGCACAATGTAGAAAGTAAACTAGCATGCTATCCAAGGATTGTAATAGACGATAAGACAACCAATCTATTAAAAAAACATATTAAATACTATGATGTGGCACCTCAGACTGCAAAAGTTCTGATAGATACTGATGGTAGATGGTTCTTAAATTATTTAAATACTATATTCAAGTACTATACGCAATGTAGCAATGAGTATGAATTTGAAAGAGTACAATATGCTTTACTATTGAGACATAAAAATAAGTTAGAAGAAATGCTATGTGATCATAGTACTAATATGAGAGTATGGGATAAATATGTATGGACTGCAAATTATCATAATTATTTTTGCGATATAAATTTCCCTGGTGAAAAAGATTTAAAAATAGATAGAAAACTATTATTATCTTGGCCTAGAAATATAAAGTCAAGAGATTTATAGAAATACACGCAAAAAAGGACTTTAATATTAAAGTCCTTTTTTATGTTTTTATGTGAGAGGTTTATTTATTAAGCTTTTCATCTCCTCTCACATTTATTTTATATTAAGCTAAATCAAATTCTTGTGTATTAGTTTCAACTACTCTAGCATCAATACAAGCTGTTAAATCATCTCCATTATCAGAGAAGACTTTTTTATCAACTATTACTTGCATAGCATTTTTGATTTCACCTTGGCTTATATCCTCTCTAGGTTCATCAACTGATATTGAAACCTTTTTACCTAATTCTGTTTTAAAACTCATAACTAATCTCTTTTTAGTTTCCATTTACATTTTCCTCCTTATTTAAAATTAAGCTGACAATACTGTATTATCTACTCTTGAAACCTCTAATAATGAGAACTTAGTGTTATCCATTAGATTAAATATTATCTCTCCAACTTCATATAGTACATCATTAGAAGCAGATGGATTAACATTTCCATAAGTTCTTGATTTTACTATTAACTTATCAGTTTCAGGATCTTTGCCTGCTGAAAGTCTTAATTTTAATCCACTTGGATTTTTAGTTGCTACTACAGCCATTTTAAATTCTTCCTTGGTTTTTAATTTATTTAAGATGATAGTAGCCCACTATAGAGTGAAAAATATAATAAAAAATTTTACAAAATTCCTTTGTTTGATTAGTAAGAGTTTTATTGCAATAAAAAAAGACACAAAATGTGTCTTTTTTACGAACTTATATATATATTATAATACAGTTACGTTTTCTGCTTGAGGACCTCTAGCACCTTTAACTATATCAAAGTTTACTTTTTGTCCTTCTTCTAATGATTTAAAACCATCAGTTTGTATAGCTGAGAAATGTACGAATACGTCATCTCCACCTTCTACTGATATGAAACCAAATCCTTTTTCATTGTTAAACCATTTTACTATTCCGTTATTCATTAAAAATACTCCTGTAACCTATTAATAGGTCTTCTTAAATTTATTTGTGTATTGCTACAAATAATACTATATCACATATTAGAAATAATAGATAGTCTTTTATTTAAATTATTAGTTTTTATTTATTACCAGTTTTATTATAAATCGAGTATATTCATTCTATCTATTTCAGAATTTAGCTTTACTCCCTTTCGAAAGTCATATGATCTATATGGTGACATTCCTAATATCTAAATGCTAATTATCTATTTTGATAAGATAATTAGCATTTAGATATTAATTAAATTAGCACTTAGTACACGTACAATAATAGAAACACATAAATAAATTTATAAGCTATAATCTATACTTTTTATTGATATCAATATTAATTATGAATATACCCAAATTCTAATCTCACTGTGCTATAATTAAGGTAAATCAATATCTGTGGTTTAAACTAAATCTTAAAATATTTTTTAATAAACTAACATTCCTACAAGTAGCCATGTAGAGTGTATAGTTTATTTTTTTGTTCAAATATAATTAAGTTTATACATATTACTTTATATTTATATAGAAAAAAGGAAAGTAAACTTGACAATATATAAATACAACTATACAATTTAATGGAAAGTAACCTTTACATATGAATTTAATAAGAAATGGATAGCTAACTTTTCTTAAAGAAAAGGAGAGAAGATTTTGAAGAATCGTTTAGAAGAAGTTAGAAAACAAAATAAAGTAACTCAAGAGGAATTAGCAGCTGCGCTAGAAGTATCAAGACAGACCATAGGGTCGTTAGAAAATGGTAGATATAATCCATCTATAATATTGGCATTTAAAATTGCCAGATATTTTGGAATGTCTATTGAAGAAATATTTATTTATGAGGAGGATTAAAAATGAAAACTGTAAAGTTACATAAAGAAAAAGCGAAACTTATATTTCATCGACCCTATTAGGGGATTCAGCATCATCTCTTGGACTTTCGCTGTTCCAAGTAAAAAGAATCTTTACTTTTATCAAAAGATCAGAAACATATACTAATGAACAAATTGAATTTAAAGATGAAAGAAATATCATGTTAGTAGAAAAATCAAAATCATGTGCTTATGATATAGAAACATTTGTTATATTAGGTATAACTGCATACGCTATATATTCAGATTAGGGTGCTGCGCATTTATGACTAGCTTTTCATAATATCTTTAATCCAATATTTAAATTTTTCAAGTAAATTATCCCATTCCTCTTATATCTACAGCCCTATGTCCTTTCCATGTGCCTGTTAAATTTCCTGTTGCAAGTCCTTCTATAGCTTTATCATAGCCTCTTTTAGCTTCCGGAGAAAGTTTTTTTGCAGTTCTTTTTACTGAAGAAGATATGTTAATTAGAATATCGCATCTATTGTGCACTAGTAAATTACGAATTTGAAAATATAAATGGTTGTGAAATTCCACCACAGCTTGTTTATGGTCTTATTAAAGCTGGTTATGCGATAGCAGGTGGAATTTTCATCTTAGGTTCTATATCTGGAGCTGCTAAGGTATCTAAAGAGAAGTAATATTTTATGTCTTTTATAAACAAAACTACTTTATCTAAAATATTTGCACTTATAGTGATTATATACCTACTTTATAAGGAAATCTATCTCGTTAAAATTACATATATAGGTACTTGCTTATGAAATATAAGATGCTTACAATACTAAAAATAAAAAGTTAAAGCCCTTAGAATCCATTTAATTAGATTCTAAGGGCTTTTTTACTAGTACTCTTTAAACAAGTTTTTAGAGAAAAGTTGTAGTATTTCATATAATATACAGTATAAGTTGATATGTAAAAAATATAAGTTTAATTTACTTTTTGCTAATAATAGTTTAATATTATAAATATAAATGGAATACAATTTAGGAGGTACTAAAGTGAAAAAAGATACCTTTGGTGATTCTATAACAAATAAGGTTTATGAGTTTCGAGTTCTTAAGAGAATGAGTCAAAGTGAACTTGCTGAAGCCGTTGGAGTATCCAAACAAACGATATTTGTAATGGAAAAGAATAACTATTCTCCATCATTAATTTTAGCTTATAGAATTGCTAATTTTTTTGAAGTTGATATTAAAGAAATTTTTACTTATGTAGGAAAGGATGAAAGCAATGATTGATATGTTAAACAATTGGTTAGGTAGTAGTATAAGTAACTTCAATACGTTTGTAGGTATTACAATGGGTATAGTGATATTGTCACTTATTGTTATATTTTATTTTGCATACAAAATCGGTAACCCAGATGAAAGAACATATATAATTCATTTAAAGATATACAGGGTAATGTTTGTTACCATATTTTTCTTATTAGCAGTTCTTATGAATTGGTCAGATGGGTCTTACTTTAGGCAACATCTAAGCCTAGTTATATCTTTAACTCTTCTTTCAGGAGTTGTTGCATCTGTATATCAGTATAATAAAGATTTTAACTAGTAGATTATCCGGGACTGCTAGCTATCCCGTGAGTAGGAGAAGTAGTTATAACTGCTGCTGGGATTGTTGTAACAAGTTGGCTAATGAAAAAAGATGGAAATGGTTTAAATAGGAGGTTACATTATTATGTATACATGGATAAAAGTATTAGAAACTGGAAGAGAAATTGAATTTGAGTATGCTAACAAAGTATATTTTATTGGTAGTTACGATGAAGGTAGATGTATTTTTGATAATAAAAATGAATCCATAACAACATATTATAACGATGTAGATTTATTTTTAAGTAATTCAAAGATTAACGATATTTTTTTTAAACAACTTATTGAAGATGGATACATAAAAATAATAACAATATTTTAAATTATAAAAAATAAGGCAGTTAGAATAAAATTGATTCTACCTAAAGATAGTATTAAACTGGCCCCTATCAACCTAATAAAAAATATAAATAACTAATCATTAAATTGCTATTTAAAGTATAATTAAAAATAAAAAGATTGAATCTATTGAAATTACTTGTTCATAGCAGATTCAATCTTTTTTATTGGCATGTTTTTTCTAAACTTTACTTTCTTAAATTTAAGTCAACCTAATAATTTTTTAATCTAATTAAGAGTTTTCTTTATTTATTTAAATAATTTTTTAAATTTTAAAAGTTGTTAAGAGTAAAAAAATATCAATGGAACTAGATTTAATGCAATTAGTGGCTAATTTAGGATTTCCTGATATCGTGACCATGTATTTATTGGTACGAACCGAAGAAAAGCTCGATGGGCTAAGTTCAAGTATAAATTCCTTGAGCTCAAATATTAAAAAATTAAATAGTAGAATGTAAAAAAGCAACACATTCCAGTTTTTATAAAATATAAGCGCTTTTCTTCTAATCTTATAACCTCTAATCTATCAATTAATGTTTTATTTTTATACCAATAACCTTCTTTATCTCTCATCCCTTTAGAAAATCTTTTACGTTCTCCTCTTCTTAGACCTTGCTCATAAGCTATAAACTTCTCAATAGACTTTGGTATACATCTTAAAACAGCTTTTACCTCAGTTTCCTTAAGTGGTTTAGTAATTGTTTTTTATCTAATTCTACTTAGTATATATTAATGTTAAATTTATATGAAATAATTATTAACTATATTTAACTCTATCTATCAAAGATTCCATCTTAAAATGCTTCTTTATAAAGTATGTTATTCCCATTTGAGTAAATACAGATGATAAAATTAATACTATCACTGGTATTAGTGGATATTTGTAAACTGCATAATCAATTCCCATATTGTAAATTTCTAAGTATATAAAGTATCCAAGAACACTACCTATAACGAATGATATAACTATACTTATTCCTATATAAAATAAATATTCTATTTGTAGCATATTTTTAAGTTGCTTATTACTCATACCTATAGCTTGCATCATACCGAATTCTTTTTTTCTAGATATTACACTTGTAATTATTGTATTTGCAAGGTTAACTAAACTTATTATACCTATTATCCCTACTAAACCATAACCCATTGTTTTTACTCCAAAGAATGCTTTAGTATATAATTTTAATTCGCCTTTAAAATCATTGTAATCTAAATTATTGTAATTTTGCGCTATATCTCTTAATACGTTATTTACTGAATCATAGTATATATCCATTGCTTCTACTTGTATTAATTGTGTATAGTTATTGTTATTTGTATTTTTAATTAGGTCATTACTAGTAATAAATGTTGAACCTATATATATAGGTATAATAGCACCTATATTAACTTCTTTAGTTATAGCTGTTTCCAGATTATTATATTTTAAAGTTATTCTATCACCTACATTTAATCCTAGAATATCATGAACTAAAGTCGATATTATAATTTCATCTCCTGACTTGATTTTTTCTATGTTTATTTTTCCAGATTCAACACTCTCATTTGCCCTATTTAACATATCATCATCAAATCCAGCTAACTCTCCTTCTTTGTGTTCTTTACCAAATATATTCATATCACAAGTTATTACATTAACTACATTTACATTTTCTACACCTTTGATAGATTCAATATCACTTATAAAGCTACTGTTCAATGGATTGTTAGTGGCTATTTTTGCCCTTTCATTTTGATAGTCATAAGTAGCATACTTTAATTTAAATTCAAAATCATTAGTCATAGATTGTTTTACAGCTTGCTCAGCGTTAACACTTTGAAGTACTGTTGATATACTTACAAATAATATCCCACTTAAGCTAATTGATATTAGCGTTAAATACGTTCGCTTCTTGTTTCTAAAAAGATTGGAATAAGCTAATTTTTTTATATCTATTTCTAAATATCCTTTTCTATTTTTTCTTGTAGGTACAAAGCTTTCATTGTATTTCATAGCTTCTATTGGTGATATTTTAGATGCTAATTTCATTGGTCTTATAATACCAATGTATACTGTAATTATAGTAAGTATTGTTGTAGATATTATAATCAATAAAATATCCTCTATATCAATATTAATATCATACATAAGTAATTTAAGTATTAAGTTGGATATGATATACCCCAATATAAGTCCTATTGGAATAGATACTATTGATAATATTAATCCTTCTTTTAAAATAATATTTTTTATTTGTTTTTTTGTAGCTCCAATAGCTTTCAATTTCCCTATTTCCTGAGTTTTATTTATTACAGATATATAAAATATGTTATATATAACTATACATGATGTAAGTATAATTATTAAAGTCGTAACTACTCCGCCTACTATTGTTGCTAAATCAGGTTTTTTACTCATTAAATATATTTTATTCATTTTTATATTGTCTGAATCATTATAAAGATTTAATTCTTTAGCTATGTGATTTACCTTAGATTCTATTTCTTGAGAACTTAAATTTTCTTCATTTTTTAATCTTACAATTGCTTTATATGAAGTATCATAATCTTTTTGTAATATAAATTCTTTTGAAATAACACCCTCTGAATCATTTTTAATAATGTTATATTCACTTCTTTCAATAATTCCGCTTAATACAAATTCTTCTTCAATAATATTTCCATTTATATCATTAAATTTTAATTTAATCTTATTACCTAAAGTGGCTTCACTTCCTAGGTCTGTTATCATTTCCTTATCTAATGCAATTTCATTTTTTAATTTAGGTAATTTACCTTCTAATATATTTTGATTTGAAAATTTAAACCCATTTTCATCAGAGTAAAACAAGGTAAGGTCTGTTTTTCCTACAGTAATTTTTCCAATATCTGAACTATTTTCTCCTACACTCTCAATTTCACTATGTTTACTAATCATATCTATTTGATTTTCATCAAGTTTTGTATAAGATGCGTGTGAGTTTCCTGCTGTTCTAACTGCATCTATTTTAAACTGATTTACCATATTTAAGGTTATTATCCCAACAGATACTAAAAGACAAGTTGTTAATACTATTGTTATAGAAGTTACTACACTTTTTAATTTGGAATGCTTTAAATTGCTTATTGCAATTTTATTTATATTAATCAATTGTAGCACCACCTTTTACAACTTTACCATCTTCTATAAATATCACTCTATCTGCCATTTGTGCTATAGATTCATCATGGGTTATCATTACTAAGGTTTGGCTATATTTTTTTATCATCATTTTTATTAAATTAATAACCTCTTCACTAGTTTTAGAGTCTAGATTTCCAGTTGCTTCATCAGCAAGTATTATAGTTGGATTTGATACTAATGCTCTAGCTATTGCTACTCTCTGTTGTTGACCTCCTGACAATGTACTAGGTAGGTTTTCCTTTTTATTTTCTAACCCTAAAGTTGTGATTATCTCATCTACAAAATTTATATCTACTTTCTTACTGTCAAGACCCAATGGTAATACTATATTCTCCCATACATTTAAACTTTGTATTAAGTTATAGTCTTGAAATATAAATCCTATATTTCTGCGTCTAAATATTGCTAATTCCTCTTCTTTTAATGTTGATATATCTTTGTCACTTATATATACCTTTCCATCTGTTGGGTTATCTAGACCTCCTAACATATGTATCAAAGTACTTTTTCCTGAACCGCTTTTTCCTACTATAACAACAAATTCGCCTTGATTTATACATATACTAGTATCATCTATTGCCTTTACTATATTTTCTTTTTCCCCGTAGTATTTTTTCAAGTTTATAGTTTGTAATATTTTCATAGTGCTCCTCCTTTATATCTATTTATCTCGCTTATTTATTTACTTACGGATAAAATCTAACTAAGCATAAGAGATTGTTGGAATATAATTCCAACAATCTCTTATTTAAAGGTTATTTTGGGTAACGTACGCATTCTGCAAAATTACCATTTTTAACTGATTTGATGGGGTTTTCACCCGTATCATCACCTCCCCATAATGTATAATAATTTTAAACATTAAAATGTGCAAAAAAATAACAAAAACAAAAAAATAACTGAATCTATATTCTTAAAATACAAAATATAAGATACAGTTATTTTAATTATTTAATATTGAAAATATCAATTATTAATCTTCAGGTATTAAGCATATCTGTTGACAAGGAATATAAGAAAAAGCAGCACCATAAGTAGAAATTTTTATATTATATTTATGTCCATCTAATAATAGGATATAATTTCCTGCTGATAGACCTAAATATGAACATCGATGATTTTTATTAGTAAAATATTCAACTAGTTTTTGAGATAGTTCATCCATATTATAGTATGCTTCATCTAGAGTTAAATTAATTGTTCCTTTTTTGGGAATACCTAATCCAATTTTAAAGCCATCCCAAAACTCTTTTTCCTTTTTCATATGTAACCTCCATCAAAATTTGTTATAATAATTTACATAAATAATATCATATAGTTGGCAAAGAATCATAAAACTTAACTAAGATTAGGTTAGATTGGAGTGAATTAATATGAGTATAAGATATCATAGAATTTTAATGATTATAATACTCCCAATTATATTTTTAAATGTATATTTTAAGCTAGATAGTTCTATTTTACTATCAACTTTGCTTTTTATAATATCTTTTATTGGATTTAAGTTAAGTAAATCAAAAGATATTAAATTAAGTTTAATTGTTTTGGGATTTTTATTTGCTTTGGCAAATTTATATTTAGGGTTATAGAATATAAATTTAAGGTTTGGTACAGAGCTTTTTAATATATTGTTCTTTTGTTAATGCATAAATTAAGTGAAGTGACTTTTTATCACCATAATCTCTAACATATTCATCTATAAATTTCATACCAAGCCTCTCTAAAACCTTAATAGAGCTTTTATTTTTAGGAATTACTTGAGCAATAATTTTATCTGCATTAAATGTAGAGAATGCGTAAGATATACAACCCTCTATACCTTCTGTTGCGTACCCATCTCCCCAATACTCTTGTTTTAATATGTATGCAATTTCAATGTAATCAGTATTTTTTATGTTTATCTTTTTTCTTAAAATATTGTATCGCTTCCTTAGGCAGCATAAGTAGAGATTCTATTAAAAAGTTCATTCCACTTCTCATATCTTTTTGAAAATCAAGTCTACGATCATATCCTTTAACTTCATCACCTATTATATATCCTAGAATAGGCAATTCTTTATTTATTTCTAATTTTTTTCATATGTACTCCACCCTTTTCTATGTAAATAAATAGCTTTAATTAATTATAATCTATGACATATATAAAATTATACATTAATACACAATTTCTAAAAAATAATGAAATTTAGATAACTCCTAAAAAGTACTGGATGAACTATGAAAATAGAGTCACAGTAGGGGATTTTAAATTTGTAATGCTAGAAGAAACATTTCCTAATAATACAAATTTATCTAAGTGAGATAACTTCATAATAAGTGTTGAAAAAGTACCAGTTATTGTTGGAAGTTATTCAAATAAAAAGTTAAAAAGGATAAATCAAAATGCCTAGGTACTCAGAATAGGAACATAATAAAAGATATGGAATGGCTATATGATATCCTTAATTAATATAAAATAATGCCTAGACTTATCTAGGCATTATTTTATTTCTTAATATATGTTTAATACATTTAAATAAGATTTTTAGAATTAAATCTTTGCTTATAATTTACTTACAAATTTAGATTTTAATAACAGTATTATATATGTTATTAAAGATATCCATCCAATTAAAGCACTATACTTTAAAATAGCATTTCCCATAATTACAGGTTTATAGTCTATACCTACATGAAACATACCAATATTTTTTTTCTGTTTATTAAAAATATCTGCACTTATATTTGTTGAGATTATATTTGTATTTGTATCTGTATTTGATTTATTTTTATATGTATATAGGATATTTTTATAATCAGTTCCATGTATTTCTAAAGAAAGAACATTTTTATAATTTTGGTTTAACAATTTTTGCAATTCAGCTGAATATGAATTTGAATTTTTTATATCATGATTTTCAGATATTGTCTGTAAATCTATTGCTAATCTAGCTCTAGTATCATACACGTCATTAAAAGAGTATTGTGTGTAATAAAGTGCTATTAAATATATGATTAAAGAGCATATAGAGATATTTTTAAATACATTTCTGTATTTTTTATCAAATTTTTTTAATGGATTAATATCTTTTTTATTAATTTCTAACGTTTCTATATTTATATCCTGATTCATATTATCTAATTCTGATTTACATTTACTACAAGTTATTATATGATTTTCAATTTCTTTATTACTTTCATCACTTGTAAGATTATCTATATAGCTTGGTAAAAGATCTTTTATTATTTCGCATTTCATTTTTATACTCCCTTTCCTATTTTTTGCTTAGCTCTATAAAAGGTAACTCTAGCCCAGTTTTCATTTTTATTAAATAGTTCTCCAATTTCTCTAAATGAGAACGCTCCTGTGATACGAAGTAAAACTACTTCTTTTGAGATTTGCTCTAATTTATATACTTGTTTTATAAGTTCCATTTTGCGCTCTTTTAAACAAATTTTTTCTTCTATGCAAATATTATTAGACACAATCTCTTCACTTAATTCAGATGTTTCTTTTCTCTTTTTTTTATCGATTTCTTGATACCAAATATGTTTTGCAATTTGACATAACCAGGTTGATACTTTGCAAGTACCATCGTATCTATTAGAGGATTTTATTGCACGATAAAATGTCTCTTGTGTAAGCTCTTCTGCCAGATGTTCTTCTTTACAAAGAACCATTAAGTATTTAAAAACCATTTGTGCATGTTCTTCATATATGCAGTCCATTTCATGCACAGCATCACCTCCTTCAGACATATATCCGAAAAAAACTTATTTCGTTACAGAAAATTTATATTTTGTTAAAAATTTATATCTTGATGGTTATATTACTTATTTTTTAAATTATCATTGGAGTAAAATTTAATCAATACATATTGCCTTAGTGGGCATATTTTAGATATGAATAGTTATTTCATAATAAAATCATAATAATTGATTGCTTATTCACTGCTATTATGTTTAGTATGGCTGGTTACTTCAATGGTTGTGGTAGAACTACCTTCGTTATGATCCAAGGAATTATAGGTGCATTTTGTGTTAGAATCCCTGTATCATTTATAATGAGTAAACTAGAGCCAGTTTCATTATTTAATGTTGGTCTTGCTACTCCGATGTCTACTTTTATTCAGATTATTTTATGTATATCTTCTTTTGATAATTTATTTATCTAATAAATTATCAAAAGAAGATAATTGCTTAGAAGTTAAAGAACAAGTTCAAGTTTAGATTGTGACAACTTAAAGCTATTGACATTTATAAGATCTATTGGGTATACTCACGAGTAAAGAAAAATATTAAGGGAGACTTAAAATGAATTCTAATTTCAAAAAAATTTTAATAGTTTGTGTGATAGTAATTTTCTTTGCTATATTGGAGTTCTGTTACACACATAAGCCATCAGAATTACCAAGATTTTTATTAAAATGGATGTATACTTAAAAATTTCACATAGATGCTTTATTGATTGCATGGATTAAATAAAATAGAGGTGTAAAAATATGAACTTAAAGAAAGCAATAGATTTATTTTATGTAGATGAAATATATGATATTTACTGGATAACTGAAAATACTTTAAGTGAAATATCTAATGAAGATGATTTTTATATAAATAATGCATACTTTTATTTATTAAACCTTTATTACTTACATTTAGATAAAAAGAATTACAAAGAAGTTGCCTATTTATCTTATCTAATATCTTATTACTTATTTATAATAGAGACACCATTTGGTTCAGAGCTACTTGCAAAAAAGTATGCAGAGTATGCTATAAAATATGATGATTGTAAAAACTACAGGGAGTGGGTTGCTTACGTAAATCAAGGTAATTAATACTATCTAATAAATAGATTGTAATATATGGTAAAATTACATTCTGAGCCATAACTTATAATTTAATAAGGAGATAAGTAAAATGAAGAAGTTTAAAATTATTTTAATCACTGTATTTTCTGCTATAGCAATTGTTGGGTGCGAAGGTGCTGGAGATTATGAAATTGAGCTTATAAATGGGTTTACAGTAAACCGAAGTTCAAGTGAAAAAATATGTATTAGTTCTCACGAATATAGCTATGAAAAGGTGTTAATACCAACGTATGATAATTATGAAGATGGTGAATATGTAATAGAAGTCGGACATGATAAAGATAGATATATAGTAGCTAAAACAAATTTAAATCAGTATTATATAATGAACACTATGGAAATAAAGGTATATGGTCCTTTAACAGAAGAGTTATTTAACAATAAGAAAGAAAACCTAGATATTTCAAAAGATGCTATACTCAAAACATTAGATGATATGAAAATAACAGATTAAAATAAATAATATTAAAAAAAAAGCATTAAATATTTAATGCTCTTTTTTATTGTGTAAACGCAATAAAAACTTATAATACTTTCTTCAACACAACGATGTTATCTGAAAATGTATCTTTTGATACGTATCAAATAGAAACTATAGTTTAAGTATATGAGTTCTTATCATATCGTTTAAACAATATCACGTCAATTCCTATGTTTCCTTTAAGTTAAAGGTGCATTTTTATAAACCGTATATTTATATTGAGGTTTATTTGAGAAAGGGGGGGAAAGGTATGAATATTTCAAATAAAATCAGTAGTAGCTTATTGGGAAGTTACAATAATAGCTCTTTAAGAAAAATACACATCAATACTTCTAATCATAATGAAAATATAGACAAATCATTAAAAGAATTAAAAGCTATTAACAAAGGTAAAATTTTAGCTAGAGAAAACTTAGATGCTACATACAATTCAAATATCAATAAACAATTTCAAGAATCTTTAGAACATAAATTATCTCAGCTTAATGAAATGAAGGGTATGATTGAAAGTAAAGACAAAGAAAATGATGTAATAGATGATTCAGTAAAAGATACTAAAGTTATTAGTTATATCAAGAACACAAAAGAAGTTAAGGATAAAGAAGAAACATTACTTAGTGAAGATGAACAAATTAGTCTTCAAGATATAAACAAGAAAATATCTGAAACTAATAGTGAGTTAAAGGAGATTAGAGGTTTAGGTAAAGAGTTGAGTAAACAGTCTGAGCTGATTGATGAGAAAATATCTACGTTTAAAAAGATATATGGTAATGATATTTTTAAAAAGGCAGAAAAAGAAGCAGTTTTAAAACAAGTTTATGATACTCGTAATAACCCATTTATTAAAAAATTAAAAGATACCTTTAATGAAATTATAGAACTAGAAACACAATTAAAAGATAGATTAAATCCAGATCAACAAGAAGATAAAAAGGAAATATAAAAATATGTAGCAAAGTCGGTTTAGGTACAAAGTTTGATATAAGATTAAAAAGAATATAGATTTATCTGTTACGCCTTAACTACTTTTTTACTACTTTAAATTAAAACAACGTTATATTTTACAAATATAACGTTGTTTTTTTATTTATTAATTACATATTTAAATATTTCTTTAAAGCACGTATTAATAAAAACATAGTATATACAGCTAATGCCTTTATAGCAAGATTAAGAGCTACGTTTAAAATATTTATAATGCTTAATACAATTAAGTTAATATCAATGCCTGTATTAGCTACATTTGAAGTCATCTCTTGTGCTATTTCCATAAATCCCCCTCCATATCATAGAATTTATAATTTAACTAACTTTTCAATAATATCCCCTTTTCTATTATACAATCTATTAAATTATCTTACACCTAACTCAAATACATTTATTAACGTTTATTTTAATTTGCTATAATTAAATAAAAAAAGTTATAAAAGTATTTGACAAAGATAATACTAGGATATATAATAAGTTTATAAATTGATTTAGTTCAATTAAATTTATGCAAGCCAATCGGAGTTAATATGGATAAATATGATAAAATAAAACTAGATAATCAGATATGTTTTTCACTATATGCTTTATCAAGAGAGATAATCAAATTGTATAAGCCATTGCTAGATAGACATAACTTAACATACACACAATATATAGCTATGCTAGTAATGTGGGAAGAGGAAAAAATAATCTTTAAAGAGTTAGGTAAGAGGTTACATCTAGATTCTGGAACACTTACACCAGTTGTTAAGAAGTTAGAATCTATGGAATTAGTGACAAAATACAGAAATAAAGAAGATGACAGACTAGTTACAGTTGAACTAACTGAAAAAGGTAAATTATTAAAAGAAGAAGTACTAGATGTGCCAGAGAAAATGTATCACATCTGTGGTGGTAATGATTTAAATTTACTTTCTTTAAAAAATCAGTTAGATAGTTTACTACAAATATTAGATTAATAATATAGTTACTGTATACTTTAGAGTTAAAATCAGTAATGGTTTTAACTTTAAAGTATATTACAATTAATTGAGTTAAATTAAATTTACATAAATCAAAATTAGAGAGGAAATATTAATATGAAATTTTATGACTTTAAAGCAAAAAAAATAAATGGACAAGAAGTAAGTATGGAAGATTTTAAAGGAAAGATAGTAGTAGTAGTAAATACTGCAAGCAAATGTGGGTTAACTCCACAATTTAAAGAGTTAGAAGAGCTATATCAAGGGTATAAAGATAAAGGGGTTGAAATATTAGGATTCCCTTGCAACCAGTTTGCAAAACAAGATTCTGGTAGCAATGAAGAAATACATGAGTTTTGTCAATTAAACTATGGTGTTAGCTTTAATATGTTTGAGAAAATAGATGTAAATGGAAAAAATGCACATCCTTTATACCAATATTTAAAAAATGAATCTAAAGGATTATTAAGTAAAGAAATAAAATGGAACTTCACTAAGTTTTTAATAGATGATCAAGGAAATGTAATAAAGAGATATGCACCAACAGTATCACCTTTAAAAATAAAAAACGATATAGAAGATATACTAAATAAATAATGACTTAAGATAAAAGGAGATATTATCATGAACGAAAGATACGACATAGCAATTATAGGTAGTGGACCTGCAGGTTTATCAGCAGCTCTTAATGCAAGTATAAGAAATAAAAAATTTATTGTATTCGGAACTAAAGAAATAAGTAATAAGTTAGTAAAAGCTCATAAAGTAAACAATTATTTAGGATTCTATGGAAAAAGCGGAAAAGAAATAAGAGATGAGTTCGCTAAACATTTAGAAGAAATGAATATAGATATAACAGAAGAAAAAATAAATAATATATATGCAATGGGAGATTACTTTACACTAATGGCTAATGATAAAACTTATGAGGCAACAACTATAATCTTAGCTACAGGAGTTAACTTCGGAAAACTATTTAAAGGAGAAGAAGAGTTCTTAGGTAAAGGAGTTGGATATTGTGCAACTTGCGATGCTCCTTTATACAGAGACAAGGTAGTAACAATAGTAGCATACAACAAACATGAAGAAGCAGAGGCTAATTTTATAGCATCAATTGCATCTAAAGTATACTATGTGCCTATGTATAAGGAAGAAGTAGAAGTTGATTCTTCAATTGAAATAGTAAATGATATACCTTTAGAAATACAAGGTGAAACTTTAGTAAGTAAATTAATACTTAAAAATAGAGAAATAGAAACAGATGGAATATTCATACTTAGAGATAGTATTTCTCCAGGTCAGTTAGTACCAGGATTAGAGCTAGATGGAAGTCAAGTAGATGTAGATAGATCTATGAAGACGAATATAGAAGGATGCTTTGCAGCAGGAGATATTGTTGGAGCACCATATCAATATATAAAAGCAGCAGGTGAAGGTAATATAGCAGCTTTATCAGCAGTTGCATATTTAGATAAACAAAAAAGAAAAAGTGCATAGGCATAGGAGGAAATACAATGGCAAAGATAGTTAATTCAGAAGAGTTTAGAAGTAATGTAAATGAAGGATTAGTAGTAGTAGATTTTTTCGCAACTTGGTGTGGACCTTGTAAAATATTAGCTCCAGTATTTGAAGAATTATCATCAGAAATGGATGGAAAAGCTACATTCTTAAAAGTTGATGTTGACCAATGTGGTGATATAGCTAGAGAATATAGTATATCAACTATACCAACAATGATGATATTTAAAAATGGTGAAAAACAAGAAACTATGGTTGGTTTCTTACCAAAGGAATCAATAAAATCTAATATAGAAAAATACTTATAATAGCCTAATTTTATAAAGCGAAACTAAAAACACCAATGAATTATTTTATTCATTGGTGTTTTTAGTTTCAAATTCATTACTAAATATTTCATAACTCCCCACGAATCCTTCAAATATTAATGATGTTGTTTCAGAATTTTTTTCTAAAACAAAACATCTGCCTAGCTGATCCACAGTATATCCATCATATTCCATACGATTTTTAAAGTCATCTACACTCCTACTCATATAGCGTAATGGTTTATCTGAAAACCTTATAACATTTTCATTGCTGGTCTCTAATTGAATGAGAGCTTTCAAAGGTATAAAAGGATTTTTAATTTTAGAAGAGTAGGAAACTAACCCTAAAAATAAAATACTAATAATAAATATAGGTATCGTAAACCTTAATATCTTTTTCATAAAATACTTGTTCCTAACTTATTTCTATATATTATGTTTATTTTCTTTGTTTGATTTAATTTTTATCCAATCAACCACTATTAAAATAATTGCTAATACATTAGCAGTATAACTTATATATCCAAATATACCTGTATTATCCTTATGATAAAATATTTTTATAAGATTAACTATCGATAAAATTATCAATACAACGGTAATTATTTTTGGTACTTTTTTATTATGACTTTTTTCCATATTGCTCCTCCAAATAAATCACTCCCTAATTTTATATCTAATTATTTAGAATTACTTTTAGTACCTTTAACTATTTTGCATAAAAAGTCGCTAGAATAGCAAAGAAGTTTGTACCCTACAAATAGTATTAAATACTTGAAAAAATAATTCCCTTGTAACTCCAATCATGATACTTACTCCTTCCTTATTATAATTTTAAGTCTGCATACTACTTTATAAAAATCTACTATACCATAAATAATTTTTTACAGTTAGTATTTCTATTGATCATTTAATACTCTAATTCTAGAATCTTTTTTATAATTAGAAATCATTTTAAATGATGAAAATATAAAAACTATAACTCCAATTATCATAAATAAATAATTTATAGACTCATCTGTAAAAAGGTACTCTGGCATTATTACTAATCCACATAAATTATATATCATATGTAAAATAATATTCCCTATCATAGAACCACAGTATACATATATTAAAGCAAGTGCTATACCTCCTATAAAAGTATAAATACCTTGAACAATATTCCCATGTGAAATTCCGAAAAACAATGCTTGTAAGAAAATTGCTCCTATCAAACTATAATAACGCTTTAAAAAATTAAATATCATTCCTCTAAAGATTATTTCTTCACATATAGGAATAAATACTACACTACAGATCAAATTAATTATTGAAGTACTTTGAGAAAGCATTTTATTGCTTATTTCCGTATAACTAGGGAATATACTATCTAATAAAATTGTTAAAATTGATAAGATTACACTGAATCCGAATCCAAATAAGGCTATATAGTATACATTTTTTATACTGATTTTTTTAAAATCATCTTTACTTATTAAGTATTTATAACTTGTTGAAAAATAATATAGTAAAGAAAACATAATTAAATAAGATAAACTTATTGATATCAATGTAGACTTTATAGGATTCTTAAAAAAAATACAAGTGAATAGTATTGAAATTCCAGAGCTAAAAATATTTAAAACTACTAAATTTATAATAAACTTTAATGTACTTATAAAATTTTTCATGTATCCCTCTCCCTGATTTACATAGCATTTCGTTTTTATCATACTATTTAATGCTTTATAATTTCAAGAACTCTAGACTGAAATACATGAAATAGGGATTAAAATGATTTATAATTTATACTTTTTTCTATTATTTTATTTTTTATAATTTCACAAACAACAAGAAATGAACCTACTATCACTAAATTTTTAGTATTTGTTTCTATAAAGTTGCATTTAAATAGACTCAGTGCAGGTATTAATAAAATTAAATTTATAGTTCCTGATATAAAAAAAGCCTTATTTTTAATTTTCATAATAAACAATCTCCTAAATATCTGTTTTTAATTTTTAGGACAACTAAATACGTTTAAAAATCAGCGACCTAATTTTAAATACATTGTAATTACTAGTTTATAGGTATTTTTGTTAATTTACAACTTTAATCATATAGCTAATTTTTTTCACTATATTTAAAACCTTTGAGTATGAAAACAGAAAGGCAACCACACAGTAACAAAATTATAATACTACAAATACGATTTTGGCAAGGAGTTTCATAGTAACCAGAAACCCCAAATACTGCAGAAATAGGATAGATTGTTTTTAGAGTATTTGACCTACACATAAATGTTCCTACAAAAGAGTAGATTTCAGTTAATACTAATGCAATCCAATAGCCTTTTTTCATATATGATACTAAGGCAATAATAGGCGAGATAGCAAGGAATATTCCAACACCTTGAAGAAAATATATTTTCAGAAAATCTAAAACCATTCCTACCGATAGATCAGAAAAGTGTAATATTGCCTCATTTACAGGAATAAGTAGCAAGGATTTTATAGTATCATCATCTTCTTCACGACAAATCATATAACTTCCTAAAAGAGAAATGACAGCGTGAAGAACAAAAAGTGTTGCCAAGGGCTGAGCCATTTCCATATACCATCCTGCACTATCTATATCCCGAGAACCATTGTATGTCAACCATCCCGATATAAAAACAATACCTGCTACCATAACTGTTGCAAAAATTGTAATCCAAACAATATTTAAACGGCGAATCTTTTTAATTTCAGCCCAAAGTAAATTTCCCATTCTTTACACCTCACTTCTTTTCAATGTGATATTTGCAAAAAATACTGCAATAATATCCCAAAGGAAAATACAAAGAAATGCTAACGGAGCGTTAATTTCTTGCTGCCAAACAATGCCCGGTATATCATTATTTCGATTAACTATAACTTCCATACTTGTTAATGGATGTATATACATATTTACAGACCATATAAATAATGCAAAAAAGGCATAAACCAATGTGATACAAATTGGTAGAATGTATCCCTTTTGCGATGATGCTATTGCTAAAATTGGCAACATTACAAAAGCAGTTAAAAAACCATACTCTAAACATTTTTGCAGCAAATATAATACGCTCACCCATTCAAATACAACATATCCTGAAAGCACACTAACCATAACCGAAGCTACGAATGTAACTAACATAAAGCAAATAGAGTAAACTAAAACCACAAAAAATTTGCTGAAAAAGTATCCTATTTTGCTGATAGGGACAATCCAAAGTTGTTTTAACGTATTATTCTGATTTTCTTCGTGCATAAGCATGGTACTAAGTATTCCCAAAATAACAGGTAAGATAATTAAAACAGTAAAATTGAATGCTGACCATTTATAATACGCTCTGGGGTCAACACCTTTATCCACGAAAAATAGTGCGAAAAACGGCATAATAAGAGCAGCTAACAACATAATCCAAATAATTTTCTTACGGTGTAATTTAAGAAATTCTGTTTTAATAAGGTTAAGCAATGCCTTCACCTCCTGTAATTTTTTTGAAGTAGTCTTCTAAGGTATCATGACACAATACAGAGCTAATAACAGTTATATTCTGCATTACAAAAGATTTATTGATTTTACCTATATCCAGAGTAGTGTCATAAACTCGCAGGGTTTGATTATCTTGAACAGAATAATCTTTAGTCTTAAATTCACGTTCTAAAATCAATGCAGCTTTAGGAATATCTGAAACTTGCAACATGATATAGTTGCGATTTTTATTTTCTAGTTCCTTAATACTACTCTCTTCTAAAAGAACCCCTTGGTCAATAATTCCAATATCATCAGCCAATAACGAGATTTCCGAAAGAATGTGACTGGAAATAAGGATTGTTTTTCCTCGTTCAACACTTAAATGCTTAATAAAATCTCTCATTTCTGCAATACCAATAGGGTCAAGACCGTTTGTAGGTTCGTCCAAAATCAGTAGTTCAGGGTCATGCATAATAGCATTAGCAATACCAAGACGTTGCTTCATTCCAAGTGAATACTTCCCAAACAACTTTTTATCTTTATAAGGTAATCCTACTACTTTCAATGCATTTTCAACTGCATTTGGCCCAACCGTACCACGTAGCTTTGCAAAAATTTCTAAGTTTTCTGTTCCTGTTAAATTTGGATAAAAACCTGGTGTTTCAATCATAGCACCGATACGAGGGTATACTCGTTTTTCTCGGCCTTTGACATTCTTCCCGAATACATCCACCTCTCCAGAAGTGATTGAAGTCAATCCTGAAATCATTTTCATAAGAGTGGTTTTTCCTGCTCCATTGCGTCCTAACAATCCATAAATCCTACCTTTTCTTACATGCAGGTCGACTGAATTAACTGGTGTCTGCTCTCCATAATTTTTTGTTAGCTGTTTTGTTTCAATTATAAAATCATTCATATAAAATCTCCTCACTTTCAATACCTTTACTTTATCAATATAATAACGAATAGGACGGTATAAATAATAACAATTAAATTATATTATATTAACCTTGTCATAACCTTGCCGTAATCTTGTTCTTTTCTTGATTTTATAGTTTACCAAAAAATTCGCTTCAATTAAGCGTAAAAAAAAACTGCATAAGACAGAGCTTTTATCTATTAATATTATAGAGCTTTTGGCAAAGTAATGGTAAATGTAGTAGAGTTTTTCAAAATACTCTCCACGTCAATATTCCCCTTATGAACAGATACAAGTTCTTTCGTGATAGATAATCCAAGTCCTGCTCCTGCAGTCATTCGAGATTTATAGCCTCTATACATTCTTTCAAAGATATGTGACTGTTCATCACTCGGCATACCTATCCCGTTATCAGAAACTTTTATCGTGACTTGCTTTTCATCTTCATATAAATCAAAAACAAGTTTTGCGCCTTTACTATGAGCAATAACATTTTGAAAAAGATTATTCAAAATTCTAGTATAAGAGTTTGCATCAATTCGAGTAAGACATTCTTTTTCAGGGATATTGATTTCATAGTCGAAATTATTATTTTCTATAATAATAATCCAATCGGCGGCAATACTTCGAGAAAGTTCGTTGATATCACATACTTCAAATTTAAATATTTGCTCTCTTGCATCAAGTTTTACCCATTCAAAAAGTCGTTCTGTAAACCTTTTTAGATTATGTGCTTTACCTATTGCAACTTCAATATATTCGTCCTTTTCTTTTCCTGTGACAATGTTTTTTTCTATCGCTTCTAAGTAACCTACAAGAGATGTTAATGGTGTTTTAACATCGTGAGAAAGACTTGCCATCAAGCGTTTATATGCCTGTTCTGATTGTCTATGATTTATGATCATTGCTTGCATTTCTGTGGTAATTGAATTTAAGTCATAGCAAATCTGCCTTGTCATATCATTTTCTCTTGTAAGTATTTTCCGGTTTAAATTTCCATCTTTAATGTCCGTTACCACTTCTTGTATCACGCTGATTTGCTGCTTTGTTCTGTATAGCTTTGAACCGAGATAAAAAACAACAATCAATAACACACCAGATAACATTATAAGAAATTCAATCATCCCCATTCCTAAACCTCCCTATTAAAGCGATATCCAACACCTCTAACAGTTTGAATATAAAAAGCATTATCAAGATTTAGTTCAATTTTCTTTCTAAGTTTGCTTATAAATGACATGATATTACTGTCATCAAAGGCATAGTCATTCTCCCACACTTGCGTATAAATCTGCTTTTTCGTATAGACACGACCTTTATTATTCGCTAAGAATATCAACAAGTCAAATTCTTTTCCTGTTAAATTGATTTGTTTATCATTTACAAAAACAATACGATTATCTATATCTATTGTCATTCCTTTGAAGGCTAAATTCCCCTTTTGTGTATCGTGTGTATTGTTGAGTGTTGTAAAGCGGCGTATAAGAGAGTTTACCCGCGCGGTTAACTCATTTATACTAAATGGTTTCGTTAAATAATCATCGGCACCTATTCTAAGACCTATTATTTTATCTTCTTCGCTGTTTTTTGCAGTGAGCATTAAAACAGGTACATTACTTATTTCTCTTACTCTTTTTAAGATACTAAATCCATCTAAATCAGGTAACATCACATCAAGAATGATAAGAGAAAGATTTTTTTTGTTTTTGTCTAAAACTTTAAGTCCCACACTCCCGCTGAATGCTAGAAGAGTAGACATTTCTTCATTATCTAAACACTTCTTTATAAGCGAACAGAGCTCTTTGTCATCATCAATCATTAGTACGGTATTCATTATTTCTCACTTTCCTTTTCTTCTTTAAATCTCCCGTCAGTCGTTTTATCATCATCTTTTGGTATTATTTTACACCTTAATGTAAGCTAAAAAAACTACTTATAAAATATAAAAAATTTTATTTATATTTTTCTAAAAACTCTTTAATAGCCTGGCACAATATATCTTGCACCTTATATTTATTATTTGCCTTACAAAAATCTGTAAATTCCTTTTGTATAGGCTCATATAGCTTATAACTTCTAACTACTAAATCACCTTTAAAGTCTTCTATTTTAAGTTTTCCCGTCTCAACTACTTTATTACTACTTTGTAGTTTATACCAATTATACATCTCATTTAGCTTACTTAAGTTTTCATCATAGCTGCTTATCATGTTGGTTAAAATCTCACTATCCGTTCCAACTACTTTGTTACTACTTTTTTGCATAGATAATATACCTTCATTAATATCATCCTTTATAATTTTAGTTGATCTTGCTAATATTCTTGGGTCAGCATCTACTATTTCAACTATGCTTTCATATTGATTAGTTTCTTTATTGTATTCGTAAGATATCTTTTTAAATCTATCTCTTATTGTTGATCTTGAGATACCTATATCTTTGCATAGGTTTGTTAGTGTATAGCCTTCTATAAGTTTTTTGTTTATATACTCTACTTGCTTTACAACTTCTAATTTATCAAAATCTCTTCTAATCATATTCCTCCACCTCAAATATATTTATAAGTATATTATAAACTACTTTTAAACATATTTTGGTAGTTCATTAAGAATAAAAAATTCACTTTGCTTAATTCACTTCGTGAGCACTACACTTCATGTCGCTAACGACTTCATTCGTTTCTCAAAGTAGTAACTTAGTAGTAATATTTTTAAAGAATTTCATTTTTTTATAAAAAAATAGATTTTTTTCTTGTTTTTAAATTGCTAATTTTAAAAAAAATTTAAAATTAAAATCCTATACCTGTTGTGCTACAATAGAAACAGATAATAAACTAATCATAAATAGGCAAAAAAATTTCCGTTTTTTTGCCCCTATAATTTACAATGGAGGGATAGTTTTAATAGACGATGAAAAATATAGTAGCTTATGTTAGAGTTTCATCCGCTTCACAAATAGATAATACTTCGATAGATATGCAGGTAGAAAAAATTCATGGGTATTGTAACTTATATAATATTAACCTTAAAAAGATATTTAAGGATGAGGGGTTATCTGCTTCAACAATAAATAGAAGTGCTTATAATGAAATGATTGACTTTGTATCAGATAAAGAAAATAATATAGATGGTCTAATAGTTTATAAAGCAGATAGAATACATAGAAGTCTAAAAAATCTTATGATAATGATAGACTACTTAAATGAAATAGAAGTTTCATTTTTAAGTATTACAGAACAATTTGATACCTCAACAGCTCAAGGACTTTTATTTCTTCAGATGTTAGGTAGTTTTTCAGAGTTTGAGAGAAAACTAATAAATGAAAGAACACACGCAGGCCGAAAAGCAAAAGGAGAAAAACATCTTTATGTTGGGGGTAGAGTTCCTCTTGGTTATACATTAATAGATAATGAGAAACTTGTTATAAATAATGAAGATGCTAATAAGATAAAAACTATTTTTAGAATGAGATGCAAAGGAAAAAGTTATGCTAAAATAGCTAAAGAGTATAATACAACAAGGCAAAGGATAACTTATATTATTAAAAACCCAATTTATACTGGGAAGTATAAATATGATGGTAAAAAAGAAAAAAATAAAATTAGCTTTGATGTTCCTAGAATTGTTACTGACTATACTTATAATAAAGCTAATAGGATTAATAAGGATTAAAGGGGGATTTTTAAAATGGGAGATATTGTATTTCTAATTTGTATAGCTGCACCAGTTATGTTTTTTATATATAGTATAGTGTCATATAAAAAGAAATTTATTATTTACACTATAAAGGATAAAAATATGAAGGTTGTAAACGATGCTTATTATCGTTTACAGTTATCATTTTGTATAGTTAATAGTATTTTGATAGCTTTATGCATTATTATTATTTATAATATTAAAAAGCCAACTACCATTGTATTTTATTATATGGCTGTGTTTTGGATTCTAAATTATTTATTAAAGTTTATGGCTATTAAAAAGAATTATATAACAATAGATTGTGAATAATACTAATTTTTTATAGGATGCAATAATAGTTATGATATATATTAATATATCTATTTGGGAGGAAGTAATATGAGTAGGATAGATCAGGAAAAAAAGACTTTAAATAGTATGATACATATATATTGTAATAAAAAGCATGAACACAAAAAAGGAGAACTATGCCAAGATTGCACCGAACTTCTAGAGTATGCATATAAAAGGTTAGATTCTTGTAAGTTCGGTGAAGGAAAAACATTTTGTGCTAAATGTCCAATACATTGCTATAAAAAAGATATGAAATTAAAAATAAAGGAAGTTATGAAATTTTCAGGACCTAGGCTGATATTTTATGATCCTATAGAAGTTATAAAACATATTTTTGCAAAATAAAATAGTATAAGGAAAAAATATTATCAGTTTTAAGAATATAAGAATAAAAAAGCTTATAAATATATCATTAAAAATACATTAAATAATTATTTAATATATTTTAAATATATTTTAAATATATTTAAAATAGTTATTAATTACCGTAAAACATTTGAAAATCAACAAAAGAGACTATTAACTTAATAGTCTCTTTTTTAATAAAATTACTTCTTATTATTTAATATTGTTGTATAAATATAGTTATATAAATTAGCATGTCTTAATTCATCTGTTAATATATTAAACACTATATCTCTGTAATAAAGATTTGGCATTCCATTCATTATTGTTCTATATCTTTTAACAGCATTAAGCTCTCCATTTAAAGCTATAAGTATACCCTCTGTAAAATTTTCTGGCGCTACAAACTCAGTTTCTACTGGAGTTGCATCTGCTCCTGTCAATTGTTTATACATTGCTTTAAACATTTTATTATGAGACATTTCATCTTCCCTTATTGATTCAATAGTATCCTTTATATATTTTGCTTGCTTTTGAGTTAAAATGTCTGTAGGTATATTATTTATTAACCATTCATAGAATAATGCATCTGATTTTTCACCTTCTACAGAATCTTGAATTAAGTTTACTGACTTTATAAATGATTTTGATGTTGGATAATTATAATTAAACAACTAAACCCCTCCCTTAAAATGATACATGTCTATATATCTTATTCAGAATGTGACAATAGTGTTCTTTATTTTACATATAATATCTACAAAATCAGTAAACTTATTTTTTATTATTCATAATAAGGCTCAGTATGAACTATAACTTGAGCACTTTTATTAATTTTCTCTCGTATCAAATCCTCTATATCATGATTTAGTACATGCGAATCTTCAACTGTTAAATTAGGATCAACCATAATATGCATATCAATATGAACATTACTTTCACTGCCCCTACTTCTTATCTCATGAACACTCTTTATAGTTTTAAATTTTTTAAGAACTTCTCTTATATCATCTTCATCTATTATTGCTGTATCTACAAGAACATCAATAGTTGATTTAAACACTTCATAAGATGCATGAAGTATAAATCCAGCAACAACTAAAGATGCTATCGGGTCAATAATAGCAGGAAGGCCAAGTTTTACTCCCACTAATGTCATTAAAACACCTATAGATACAAATATATCGCTCTTTGTATGAAGTGAATCTGAAACTAAAATATAGCTATTTAATTTTTTACCAATCCTATACTCATACGTGCATACAAGTATATTGATTAATAATGTAACAAGCAAAACGATTAAACTTACCATAGTTATAGTTGGAGTAACTGGATTTTTAAATCTCATAACTGCATCTATAATTATTTTAAAACCTAAAAATAAAAGCATTCCTCCAATAAAAAGACCCGATATAACTTCAAATTTATTATGACCATATGGATGCTCTTTGTCTATTGGCTTTGATGCTAAAGCAATACCTATAAGACCTACTATATTAGATGTTCCATCTGATATCGAATGAAATCCATCAGCGGTCATACTCGCACTTTTAATAGAATTCCCTATTATAATTTTTAATAAAGCGACTCCTAAATTTGCAAATAATATTATTAATAAAACTTGCTTAACTTTCTTGTAATTAGTATTTTCCATAGCATTCCTCCTAAAATTAAAAATTAAAAAATCCATGGGAAAGTTTTTACACTCTCCCATGAATCTATGTCCATTGCTATAAAAGCCCAGCAATAAATTTATTGCCTGGTTAAATTATTATATCCTATTTTAATTATTATATCCTATTTTAAATATTAAGTTATATTCTATCAGCGAAATTTAACAATGTCAATATGCTTTTAACATACAAGTTTTAAGCTTTAGAGTACCTCTGACGTTGTTATTAAAACCTATATTTATAAATTAAAATTAATTAATTTCATCTTCTTTTAAGACAATAACAGCAATCATAGATATAATCCATGAATATTCAATTATAGGTGTTAATAATATGCCTATAATCCAAATTGTAAAAACTATATTATTAAAATTGATAGTATTATTTTTATAAAAGCTTCTTATTAAATTCATTTAATTTTCCTACTTTCATCCTACTTTTAAAATTTATATCACTATTTTTTATAATTATATCAGTTTAATATTATCATTAAATTCTATACTTTTCATAAAAATGGACTAATATATATAAAAAGTAAACTCAAATACTAAATCTTAATTATATCTAACTACGTAATAAATACTATTGTAGTTTATGATAAAATTAGTACTACATAATAAATACAGATTAATTTAATATCTTAAAATTTAAATATAAATAAATTATCTTAGATGAATTATGCTATATAAAATTTTTAAATTCATTATGTTTAAGTATATTAAAAAATTATCAAATTAACATTAAATAACTTTTTAATATTTATTTAATTTATATTAAATTTATTTTTAAATAATTTTTTAATCTATGTAAGAGTTGAAAAATAAACAAATTTAAACTAAAAAGTATTATATAAATATATATTTTTAATAAGGAGATAGGAATTATGAGTTTATTAGGTTTGTTAGTTTTATTATTGAGTGCTATGGCATCAATATTTCTTATATATGATTGTATTAAACGTTGTATATGGTTTGTTGAATATTTAAAAAGTCTATCAGATAAGTAGTATATTTGTAATTTATTTACTACTTATTTGATACTAAAAAAACACCATATATAATACTTTTTAATTTTATATGATATTAATTATTATTATATATTGATATTAATTAACATTTTCTATTAACTTATGTGTTATAATTCAATTGTTGATATTTTATTTCAATTGATATTAATTATAATTACGGGAGGGAATTCATGGAAGAGGTAAATAAGTTTCATAGTTTTATCATTTTTGGTATGGTCTTATTTGGGATATTACTAGGGCAGATAGGTTTTATACAAACTTATTCAGAATATTTAATAATGCCATCATTAACTATAATGTTATTTTTAGTATTTATTCAAGTTCCTTTAAAGGAGATAGGAAGTTCGTTTAAAAATATAAAATTTACATCAGTATCAATTATCATAAATTTTGTGTGGACACCGATAATAGTATTTGTTTTAGGTAGATTATTTTTAAGTAACCATCCAGAACTTTTAATAGGGTTTATTATGCTTATGGTTACGCCTTGTACTGATTGGTATTTAATATTTACAGGAATTGCTAAGGGTAATGTAGCTTTAGGATCTTCGATACTTCCATTAAATTTAATACTTCAATTACTACTGTTGCCTGTATACATATTGTTAATAGGTGGGACTAGTGTAGATATAGATATTTTAAGTCTAGGCAAAGGGGTTGTATTTAGTTTAATGATTCCTCTTTTATGCTCAATAATAGCTAGAAAACTTATCATAGATAAAATAGGAAATAGTAAATTTGATGAAAAGATATCTCCAAAGGCGTGTGATTATCAAGGATATTTTTTAAATATAGCTATAATAGCTATGTTTGCTTCTCAAGGTAAGGTATTACTTGAAAACTATCAGGTATTATTAATTCTATTAGTACCAATATTATTATTCTTTGCAATTAACTTTATAGTCGGCAGATTCGTAGGTAAGGCTATCAAGCTTAATTATCAAGACAGTGTTTCTTTAAGTTTAACTACGCTTGCTAGAAATTCGCCTATAGCGTTGGCAATTGCTGTTGCTACATTTCCAGATAAGCCTTTAATATCATTAGCTCTTATAATCGGTCCGTTAATCGAATTACCAATATTATTTTTAGTTTCTATGATTTTATTAACTATAAAATCAAAAAGAGAATCATATCAATATAATTAGAATTAAATCTATATTAAATCTATTTTTAATATAGATTTAATATAGATAAAATCTTATTTAGTCCTATTATATTTAATTATTGGTCCATCATAACGTCTATCACATTCCCAAACGTCAATCACCATATTCATTAATATTAATTTATATTCATCATCATAATAATATAAATGTAGCCCTTCTTTTTTTAAACATAAGAAACAGGAAACACATCTATAATATTATCTTCAAGTTTTATATTTACAAAAAACTTATTATCCATGGCATCTTCAATAACTTTATATACATCTTTTTTAGTGCTTATAGGCACTTCATACAAGTCTATTATAAATCTTTCCTCTAGTTTTTCTAATATTTCATTACACCTATCATAGCCAACCATCTTGAATTTTTTAATAAGGTCTGTCTTTTTTAAATCAGAGTTTATATGTTCAGATATATATAGTGATAATATGAGGTCTTTATAATCATTTTCAGTTAATATATATTTAGCTATTATATAATTTCTATCTAACTCTATCCCTCCATTTACACCTCTATATGAAATTATAGGAATTCCCAGAAGAGATAGTTTATCTAAATCCCGTTGTATAGTTTTATCAGATACATTAAACATCTCTGCTAATTTTTTGATTGTAGTCTTTGAATTAGTCTTTAATAGATAAAATAGTATTTCCAATAATCTCATCTCATTCTCCTTTTAAGTCACTGATCTTTATTTACTTATTATTCTTTAGCCACTGAATTGCACAATAAGCATGCATTGCTGTGTGCATATCATGACCACAAGAATGCATACATCCATTAGTTGATTTAAAATCACACTCAGTAGCCTCTTTCATTGGTAATGCATCCATATCTGCTCTTAATAAAAATACTTTTCCAGGCTTATTACCTTCTATAGTTGCTACTATACCACTTTCACAAATTTCTGTTGGCTCATATCCAAATTCTCTCAATTTATTCATTACGTAAGCTTTCGTTTTTGGTAATTTATCTCCAACTTCTGGGTTATTATGAATTGTTCTTCTATAACTTAATATATCATCTTTTATTAATTCAGCTTGTTTTATAAAATTTTTCATGTCTACACCTCTTGACTAATCTTAGTAAAATTTTTAGTTATTTTATATTTTTTCTTATTTATAGTAAAATAATTACTTCAAATCTTAAGTTAATTTACTCTTTGCATATTACAAATATATAAGTTGCTTATTTAAATCAAATTTATTTAATTATCATAAACCTAAAATAGGACATATATAGTCCATTTTATATAATATTTTTTAAATTTTTTATAAAAAAATCATAAGATGTTAATAATAGTAATACTAGCCATAAATGAATAGAGAATGTATCTAAATATCTGGGACTTATTCCCTGGGTTGCTAAAAAGGCTAAATTGGAGTACAATGTTTTTATTAAATAAAAAGAGGTGAATGTATAGAAATGAACAATTAATCTTATTCAAAAAAACAAAATTAGTTTAAGACGATTTTTAGCATCTAAATAGATGCCTTATTAATCGAACCTAAAAACTACTTGAAGTTAAGAATAAGATTATATGTTATAACTATATTAATTATGTAAACAAAGGCATGCGTTGCTTTATTTATGTACCATAATTTTGTATATAATAACTTTCTTATCTTTTGGTAGTAAAAAATACTATTTAAGATTAAGGGAGTTTTTTTATGCCCTTAACCAAAGGAGATGACAATTATGGCACAAATTAAAATAAATAACTTAAGTTTTCAATACGATTCTTATGGATATGATATATTTAAAAATGTATCAATAAATATAGACACAGAATGGAAATTAGGACTAATCGGTAGAAATGGCCGTGGAAAGACTACTTTTCTTAAAATCCTAAAAGGAGATTATAAATATAGTGGTCAAATATTAAGCACTGTTAACTTTGATTATTTTCCTATGTAAGTTGAGGACAATACAAAAATAGCTATAGAAGTAATAAGAGAAACAATTGCACCATTTGCCAAGTGGGAACAAGAGCTAGATGTATATTCTAAAGATACTAGATATATAAAAGAGTATGGTGAAGTGCTAGATAAATATCTAAGTTATGATGGATATATTATCAATGAACTAATAGAAAAAGAAGTTAGAAAAATAGGCCTAGATCCAGAAATATTAGATAAAGCGTTCAATATTTTAAGCTCTGGTGAACAGACTAAGTTATTACTATCAGCATTATTTCTAAAAAAAAATAACTTCTTGCTAATAGATGAGCCTACTAATCACTTAGATGCAGAAGGTAGAGAATGCGTGGCAAAATATTTAAATAAGAATACAGGTTTTATACTGGTTTCTCATGATAGAGATTTCTTAGACAAAATTATTGATCATGTTTTATCTATAAATAAAAGTAATATTGATATCCAAAAAGGAAACTACTCAACTTGGCAACTAAATAATGATAGAAGAGATGATTTTGAAAAAGGTGAAAATGAAAAATTGTTGAAAGAAATAAAAAGGTTAAAAACAACAGCCAAACAAAAATCTAGCTGGTCTGATAAGATAGAGGTTATATTGGACATAAAGCAGCAAAAATGATGAAAAGATCTAAATGCTTAGAAAAGCGTCAAAATAAAGCAATAGAAGAAAAAACAAAATTACTAAAAAATATAGAAACAGTAGATAAATTGGATATAAATAATATAACATCAAATTATGATACCTTGATAAACGTGATAGATTTGCAGATAAAATATAAAAATGAAATATTTGAAAAACCAATAAGTTTTAAAATTAAACAAGGAGGGCGAATTTGGCTTAGAGGTAAAAATGGATGTGGTAAATCTAGCATAATAAAGCTCCTAATGGGCGAAGAAATTTGCCACACAGGCCATATTGATAAGATAGAAAGAATATCATATGTTTCACAAGATACTGGATTTTTAAATGGAAAAATTAAGGAATTTGCAAAGAATAAAGATATAGATGAACAGTATTAAAAAGTAGTTTAATTCAGCTAGGATTGATAGATATACAATTTGAAAAAAACATAGAAGAGTGGAGTGAAGGACAAAAGAAAAAGTTGCTAATTGCAGCTAGTTTATCTGAGAAAGCAGAACTTTACATTTGGGATGAACCACTAAACTTTATAGATGTAATTTCTCGTATACAAATAGAAAATATGATTATTGAAGAAAGCATCACTATGCTATTTGTTGAACATGATAAATATTTTGGTAATAATATAGCTACTAAAATTATAGATATACTTTAAAAATACTAAATAGCTATGATGATACCGTAGTTAAATTGAAAAAAGCTATACATACTAATGTTAATTAGATGTATAGCTTTTTATTAAAAAACTAGAATTTTAAATATAGTAAAAGCATCTTACTAAACTAATTTTTAATACTATAATATAATAATGCCCCTTTTGATATTAACTTACTTGATTTACATTGATTCCCAAAGCTCTTTGTATTCTTCTCTAAAATCTTCAAATGTTTCTAGGTACTTACTTAAAGGTTCTTGAGTATCTAAGTCACATAAATTTAAACTTTCTCTATATAAATCTTCACTATCCCAAGAAACTATTTTTATCTGTAAATTATTTTCAAGCATTTGCTTTAGCATAAGAAATCTTCCAATACGGCCATTACCATCTTGAAAAGGATGTATTATTTCAAATTTATAGTGGAAACTAGCTATATCTGCTAGTGTTATCTTATCTAAGCTATAGTACCATTCAAGTAATTCATCAAGTCTAGATTGTACCTCAAAAGGTTGAGCTATTTTTACTTTAGTTCCTATAATCATATTAGGTATTGTTTTATATACACCTGCATATCCTCTTTGATGCATAGTAGTATTAAACATAAGCCTTGCATGAAGATCCTTTAAAAATTGATCATCAATTTTTTTATCTAATGTTTCAACTATTCTATCAAAAACATAACTAGAATTTACAGTTTCTTGTACATCATCTAAAGTATGCTTTCCTGTTACTACATTTTTATCTAATAAAAGCGCTAATGCTTCTGTTGTAAAAGTACTTCCTTCTATTTTATTTGAGTGATATAAAAAGCTATGCTTTAAAATACTGTATAAGGAGTTTTTAAAATCCTTTGTTTCTAACAGGGCATCTATAAAATTTTTACTCATTTAAATATATTCCTCCTTATTATTTATCAACTCATATAGTTATACACTATATAATTAAAATAACATTTTTAAGTTTAATGCATCCAGTGTTTCAAATAAATACAACTTTATTCGACTATTATTTTTAATATTATAATAATAAACGTTGTAATACAATGACTATATCCAAATTTAGATAGTTTTATTTTAGTAATATAATAATTAAATATAAATAAAAAGAGTTTTATGAAAGACTTTTAGAGAAGTTAAATAAAATATCATCTGGAATTAATGTCATAAATTCTAAATTTGATTTTTTCTTAATTTCTTTGGCTAAGTTTAAAGATTCATTGCTTTCATTTGCATCAGTACAGATAGTGCAGATAATAAAGATAAGATATCTTAAATATATTGTTTTAATTATACCAGTTATTATATTACCTATATTTTTAACTAATGAGTTTGGAACTGCTCAACCACATTTTTGTCAGTGGATTTGTCCACTAGGAGCATTTTATTCATTTTTTAATAAACCAAGTTTCTATAATATGGACATAGACAATACTAAATGCAATGGATGCAAAGCTTGTTAAAGAGCTTGTAAAATGGATATAGAAGTAACAAAGAATTGCAACTCTGCTGAATGTATACGATGCGGTGACTGTAAAAAATCATGTTCAAAAGGAGCAATTTCATCAGGTTTTGATATAAAAATAAAATAGGATTTATCTATAATTAGTACAATAGTATTAGTTTAATTTATAAGTTTGTATATTTTATAACAATATTTATTGAATAATATTTTTAAAAATATTTTACAATTTATTTTATTTCATTATTGAAAACATACTAAAAAATAAAATCATGAGATATAACGTTATTTTTTTATAAAATTTATTTTATATTATAGACAAATTTAATAAATGACATTATATTATATATGTAGACAGTAAGAAATGACATAATTTGATAGACAATAGGAATTGACATAAATAGAGGAGCTTTTAAAGCTCCTCATAATACTTTCCAATTGATGAATATAACAAATACTATATATCCCCTAAAAAAAGACTGTAACGGAAACAGTCTTTTTTTATTTCATCAATCAAATGGATATATAACCCATATTATCTATAACTATCCAACTCTCGTGCCATTTTGTACTGGTTTCTCTGGCTGAGCTAAAACAGGCACAATATCATCAGCATATCCAATATCAAAAAGCATTCCTTCAGAGATTTCACCTGCCATTTTCTTTGGAGCTAAGTTAACTACAAATAGTGCTTGTTGTCCTTCAATTTCCTTAGGATTATCTCTTTCACCCTTCATACCTACTAATATAGTTCTTGTAAACTCTCCAAAATCAACAGAAAGCTTAACTAGCTTGTCTGACTTTTCAACATCTTCAACTAATTTTATAGTCCCTACCCTAATATCAATCTTATTCAGTAAATCAATATTTATACTTTCCTTAACTTGTGCAGTCATATAATTCCCTCCCTTTATTATCTTTGCTATAAATATAATCTTTAAATTTATAGTATCATTTTTAAACATTAATCTCCACCTCTAACAATGCTCAGTTATACTTAACTATTGATATCCCTCATGTATTTTTTATAACGTCACTTCTTAAATAATTTAAAACTAAGCAAGAAGTTCTAAATTCCTTAATTACTATCAAAACATCTATGTATATGCCGATAATTAAATTTATAGGCAATAATAAATTTAATGGAGGAATTGATGTGATTAATACTTTAAATAATAATACTTATAGACAAAATATAACTATTAATAAAATTGATAAAAAACAACCCTCTCAACAAAATACAGAGATATCTTCATCAGATGAAAATAATAAAGATAGTAAAACCAGCAAAAAACCTCATTTAAATGCAAATAATAAGCCATTATCAATTGATGAGATTAACAAAAAACTATCACAAGGAGTAAAGGCAGAAGATTTACCAAAAGAAGAGTATGATCTCCTTGTTAAGCATGAAGAAATAGAAAAACTAGACTTTATTTCAAAGGTAATGGATGAAATACTAAAGCATTTTAAAGTATCACAAAAGGTATCTAGCGGAGAAAAACTTACAAATGAAGAGCAAGAATTTAAAAATACTAGAGGAATAGTTGTTCCTGGAACATTTATGACTAAAAAAAAATCTCTCTCTGAGACTTATTCTAATGATTTTAGTGAAAGTAACTACTCAAATAATTTAGATATAAAGAAGTAAAATATCTAAGATAAAAAACATTAATATTATCTGCTACAGATATTAAAATATATATAATCTTAAAGAACAGGAGAAATATGATAATGATTACTAATATATCAACAAATAGTAACCTTTTTAGTTTATCAAGTAACAACGGTCTTTTTACATCAAAAAAAGAAAATAAGGATCCTATATTAGAGGCTATAAAGAAAATGCTATTAACAAAAAGTATCACTGAAAAAGAAGCAAAAGGTGAAAAGCTTACTGAAGAAGAACAAGAATTTAAAAATAACAACATAGTGATTCCAGATCCTGAAACACTTTTATTAAGTATGTTAAACTCAAAAGAAAATGATGTACATAACTCTAATCGAATAACTTATGAAGATAAAAAAATCCACGACACAAAAAATAATGATGATCTTATTAAACTTGAACATATATTAAAAGAAAAATAAATTCTATATTAATCAACATTAAATATATGATAAAACAAATATAAAATAAGCATTAAATACTAATTTATTTAATGCTTATTTTATATTTTCTATATGATTAACAAATAATGAGTATCGATTTTTATAACAGTATTAGTTTTAAATATTTTTCAAAACCATTTTATTTTAAAGTTTAAAGTATATAAAAAAATAAATTTATGAGATATAATGTTGTTTTTTTATAAAGTTTAGTTTATATTATAGACAATTTTAAGAAATGACATTATATTATATAGACAGCAAAAAATGACATATTTTGATAGACAATAGGAATAGACGTAAATAGAGGAGCTTTTAAAGATCCTCATAATAATCTCCAATTGACAAATTTAATGTAATGAATGCTATATTTATCCCCTTTAAAAAAGACTGTAACGGAAACAGTCTTTTTTTATTTCATTAAATAAATGACTATACTATCTATTTTTTCCAATCCAAATTAATTACAAACAGTTCTTGTAAATTCTCTAAAATCAAAGTTTACAACTAAGAAACAAATAATATGAATCCTTGAAAAAAATAAATAGTAAATTTAAATAGTAAAAGTTTTTTAAACAAATTTAAATATATTTGTTTAAAAAACTTTCAAATGTTAAAACAAATAAATAGTACATATAAAAAATAAGGAGAGATGATATGACATCGAAAGGAATTTATACAAGTAGAAGGACACATAAAAAAAGAGTTAGGTATGGAAAATGTATTATAATTTTTATAGCTTTATGCTTAGTTGGATACTCAATTTTTAAATCAGTTAATAGTATATACAATTTAACTATAAATCATAAATTAACACAAAAAAATGATAACGACAATTATTTAAATAAAATCTCAGATGACACAGTAAACTCAAATGATCCAATAATACAAGCTTTATTAGAAAAAGCAAATAACAATCCTAAAGTTGCTATGATTTTAAGTAATATAGATTTATACCCAAAAGAACTTTTAGAATTAGCATCTAAAAAAGATGAACTTATAGATTATGTAGCAAATTACCCAAAGCATGATTTAAAATCAAGTGAACCTATATCTATAACCAATGAGTATATAAAAGGTGAAATTCCACATTTTATACAATGGGATGATCGATGGGGATATGATAAATATGGTTCAGAGTTTATGGCTATTAATGGCTGTGGGCCGACATCTTTAGCAATGGTAGCTGTAGGTTTAACTGGAAATATACAAATAAATCCAAAATATGTAGCAGATTTTAGTGAACGTAATGGATATGTAATAAAAGGACAAGGCTCAACTTGGACTCTTATGAGCGAAGGAGCTAAAAATTTCGGATTAAAATCTAAAGAATTATCTCTACGTAAAAGTGTTATAATAAATACTTTGAAAAATGGACAGCCTATCATAGCAGCTATGGGTCCAGGAACTTTTACTAGCACAGGACACTTTTTAGTGTTATCTGGAATTGATAGAAATAACAAAATAATAATAAATGATCCTAACAGCAAAATAAAAAGTAATCAAACTTGGAATATAGATATATTTATGAAAGAAACTAAAAACTTATGGACTTTTACGGCTAAATAAGCGTAGTTTCATAAAATTAAAATATAAAAACATACTACTATATGTAGTGTACTTTCATATCTAGAAATAGTAGCTTTAGATGTATTCTGGCTATTACTATTTTAAACAATCAATTAAGTTATCTAATAACACTATGATATACTGAAGGTAGGAACAATATATGAATATAAAATATAAGATATTAGTATTGATAGGTATAGTCTTAATAGTATTTATTACTATTATATCAATTCCTAATAAATATGAAATTAATAAACTTTACTCAGAAAAATCTGCTATTAAAGATATTCCTAATAGTTTTGTAGGAGAAGATTATATCAGTAGAGAAAAAGCTATCAATAAAGCTATAGACATTTTTAAAAATGGATTTAAAATAGAGTTAGATAGAAAAAATCTTTCAGAAAATGTATATTTATATAATACAAATGATGGTTATGAGTGGTCAATTACACTATCTGAAAGTTCAAATCCAGTAAAATATTACTGCAATATTTTAGCTAGTAATGGAGAAATTACTTTTATTCGTTATGATAAATCAGTAAATAATAAGGTAGATAGTGATATGCCTAATGAAGAGGTATTAAAAAAAATATTAAAACCGCTTACAGATGAATTGGGAATAAATATAAATAGTTTGAAATATCCTAGTCTAAAAAATAATATTTTAGAGTTTGTTGAAAAAAAGAATGAACAATTATATATGTATAACTTTTCTATTGATTTTAACAATGAAAAAGTATACTACTATCAAAAGTATAAAATAGATAATAAAAGCACTACATACCAAAATTTTTATAATAAATTATTATAGATCATAAGATATTTTTGCAAAAAAAATAAATTATATTTAATTATCATTAAATATATGATAAAATAAGCATTAAATAAGCATTAAAAAAAGATTAAATGTATATTTAATCTTTTTTAATATTCTAAGGAGTTGAAAAAAATGGCTAAAAATCAAACGATACTAACACATATGAGTTTTAAGGGTGGTAGCTCTAAAACATGTTTAAATTTAAATTTTATACATCAATTTTGCCTTAATTATCCTGAAAAAAAAGTATTATTTATAGATGCAGACCCTCAATCAAATGCATCTGTGTTTCTACTAGGAGAAGACGTCATTCAATCTGATATATATACATTAAAAGATGGACTAGAAAGTAATGTAGACCTAGATAAATTAATAATAAAATCACCATTAGATAAATTTAAAAATCTAGATATAATTGCAAGTAACATCGACATGGTTACACTTGAATTAATACTTAATACAAAGCCTGGAAAAGAATATACATTATTAAATTATTTAACTGATGATAAAAACATAGATGTATTATCAGAATATGATTTAATAGTATTTGATTTAAACCCAGCAATATCTGTATTAAATACAAATGTATTTATATGCTGTACAGATATAATTCCAATAGTGAACTATGGATGTTATAGTACTCTAACAGGTTATAACCTTTTAGTTAAAACTTATAGTGATATCAAAAAGGCTCTTAGAATTGATAAAGATGATATAAGAAAACCTGTAATAACTAAATTTGAAAAACAAGAAAATAATAAGATAAAAATGTGGCTTGAATGTGCAAATCAAAAAGGCATAATCGGAAATACATTCAAACAAACTATGAGAAAATCTGTACATTATGAAAATTGTATTTTATATAATGAAGCAATAAGTGAGTATGTAAAAGTCAAAGAAAGAAAGATAAAAACAGATATAGGTGATGAGATTACAGATCTTATAAATGAATACATAGAAGAAGGATTAATAATAATTTAATAACTCTAAAATATATATTAAATTATTATTAAAAATAGATTTAATTTTTTTAATATAAATAAAATATATATTTAATCTATATTAAATATAAGGAGATATGACTATGAGTGTTGAAAATCCAATGTTAAATAAAAAAAATGGACTACTTAATATAAAGCAAAAAATAGAAGAAAAATCAACTGGAGAAGACTTTATAGAAAACAAAAATAGTAACCTAAATGTGCTAGATTTAATAAACAAACCTAAGCCAAAAGAAGAAAAAACTATGATAGGTATAAAGTTAAAAAAAGATATAGCTGATAAGGTAAAATCTTTTTCATATGAAAATAACATGACAGTATCTGAAGTGCTAGAAGATGTAATCGGTAAAGTTTTTGACTCAATAGAGTTAAATGAAGAAGCACTTATGGCTTATGAAGAAAAATATAAGAAAAAATCTAAAAAATCTAAAAAATAAAGTAAAATCCCGCTAAAAAAATTTCAGTAACAGATGTTACATGAAAAACAAAAAATATATAATCTAATCAAAATTCATAATTATAATATAATGCGAAGTAAAGATATTTTAGGTATGATATAGATAAATATGAATTTGTTAGGGGGAACTTTATATGAATACATTAACATTTCTAGAAATATTAACAGTAGCAGAAAAATTAAAATGCAATACTAGGCACTCATGGACATCAAATGGTCGACATGAAAGTGTAGCAGAACATAGCTGGCGTATCGCGTTAATGGCATTATTAATGCGTGATGAATTTCCAGAGATTGATATGGACAAGGTAATTCGTATGTGTCTGATTCATGATTTAGGGGAAGCCTTTACTGGTGATATTCCTACTTTTGAAAAAAAAGAAGAAGATAGTGAAAAAGAGGATGAGATATTTTTTAAGTGGATTTCAACTTTCCCTGCTCCTTATCGTGATGAATTTACAGATCTTTTAAAGGAAATGAATGAACGTAAAACTGATGAGGCACAACTTTATAAAGCATTAGATAATTTAGAAGCAGTCATTCAGCATAACGAGGCAGATATTAGTACTTGGATTCCACTAGAATATGACTTACAGTTTACTTATGGTGCGGATAAAGTAGAGTTCTCATCTTATTTAAAAGATCTGAAGAAAGAAATAGACAAAAAAACGACAGAAAAAATAGCTCAAAAAAATAAAGTTTAGTTGCATAAAGTAAAAGTAACTGTATTTCTATATTAATTATTACTCTACAGTTAAAATTTAAAAACGACAAATTAGGGACTATAAATATATTATTAATTTAAATATAAAATAATTTTTAATATACGCTTATAACAAGCATATTTTCATAAACTCTCTAAAGATTAAAAAAACATTAAATATATATTTAATGTTTTTTTAATCTACTTTAAATTTATTAAATCTAAGTAATACCAACATATACAATATATAACTCTTGTAATAAAATATTTAACATTATAGTATAAATTTTTTATGAATAATTAATCTATATAATGAAATACTATTACTGATAATTTAGATGAAATCCATGATATAGTACATGAAGTGTATAAGTATAAGCCAATACATGGTAAAACATTTAAATAAAATTACAACTAGGAGGCTTTTAAATGGATAAAATAAACTGTAGTGTAGAAAGCTGTTCTCATAATAATAGTAGTGTTTGTTATGCTAATAGAGTTAATGTAGGTGGAAGAAGTGCTAAGAACCCTTGTGATACATGTTGTGGATCTTTCTTAGATAAAAAGCATTATTCTAATTTAACAAATAACGCTAATTCTGAAGGAAGTTGTGATTGTTTAGTTTGCGATGCTATAAACTGTCATTACAACGATAATAAATTATGTACAGCTAACTCAATATCTGTTTCAGGTGGCAATGCTAATATCTATACAGAAACTAGCTGTGATACATTTAAATTAAAATAGTAAGTAACATTAAATTTGCAAATCTAATGTTTTATATAAATCATTTATACGATATTTAATACATCCCTATAGAGTAATAATTCATTAAATAATCATACTATATAGGGAATTTTTATTTAATATATTTCATATCTATTTCTTCCATTATTCTTTGCTTTGTATAAAGCTTTATCTGCTTTATCTATCATATAATATATATTATTTTTATCTTTATATATATCATTATAAATTCCAATACTTATAGTTAAATATTGTGAAACATCTGAGTACTTGTGCTCTATGTTTTTATTTTTAATATTTATTTGTATATTCTTTGCTATATCTTTTGCTTCTTCTATATGAGTATGCGGAAGAATAATTACCATTTCTTCTCCTCCATACCGAATTGCTATGTCTTCTTTTTTTATGCTCTCTTTTATTGAATTTGCAACTTTTTTTATTACTTCGTCTCCCTTTATATGCCCGTAGTTATCATTATATTTTTTAAAATAATCTATATCTATTAATATTATAGAAATACTAGTATCTATAATACTTTTCTTATTTTTTTTGATGTAGTAATCTAAATAAGTTCTGTTATATAGATTTGTCATACCTTCAGTAAAATTTGATTTTTTAAGAGTTTTTACAGATTTAATTTTATGTATTAAATCAATACTCATAATAATTATTCCAAAAACTAATATTATCACCTTTATTGTCTTTCTATGATTTTGCTCTTTTAACTTATCGCTTTCATACAAGTTAGTTGCATACTTTATATAATCTCTTTTTAATTTATTGTTCAACGTATCTTCTTCTTTTAATAATAATTTTTCATACTTATCATAATTTTGGATATCATTTTTACTTAAATATATATCACATAATGATTCGTATATTTCAATTTCAAATCCTAAACCTCTCTCCTTAGATTCAGTTAATAATTTGTTATATAACTCTAAGGCTTTGTTATATTCTTTGTTTTCCTGATAGTATTTAGCATATGAATATTTAACGAATGAATCTTTGTGAATTACACATTTTATTTTATCTTTTTTTAATAAATCTGTTGATTTATCTAATAATTTTTTTGCTTTTTTGAAGTCATGTTTGTGTGTATATGCTAGTCCTAGTCCATTAAGCATTAATATTTTAATGTCATCTACTGAATCCTTATCGTGATATTTTAATTCATCATATACTATTTTAGAATCACTAATAACCTTATCATACTCCCCTATTTCTATATATAATTGCATTCGATTTACATAAGCCATCGATTTTGCTATTGCATTTTTATGTTTATCTTTTATGTCTATATTTATTGCATTATTGTAATATTTTATTGCATTATCATAATCTCCTATCATAAAAATGATGTCACCTATATTCACCATTATCTTAGCTTTATATATTTCATAGCCTTTTATATTTTGATTTTCCTCCAATGTATCTATTGCCTCTAAGTATTTATAAATAGCTTTTGCGTATTTAAAGTTTAAACTATATAGAAATCCTAAATTACTAGTTAATTCAACCCTACATTTAGTACTTAATCCCTTTGCTTGATTTAAATAATCATCTAATAACCTAATGCTTGAATTTATAGTTTCATCATAATAAATCAAAGTGCTTATGTTCTCCCATATTAAATCATTGTTATTTTTATATTTTTTGTCAGTAGATATATACTTAAAAGCTACTTCAGCATTGTCAACTAAATTGTAACTTTCGTTAATTTTTATTAGCGATTTATTTAATAATATGCATGAGTATATTTTCATAAAGCTAGGATCTTTTTTATTAATCGCATTCTTTGCAGTTGTAAAATCTTCAATAGCTAAATTATAGTTTTTAGCTGTATAATTCAAGTAACCTTTTATAAAATAATACTTACTATCTTTATTTGAATCTTTCAAATAATTGTTTACCATAGATATATAGTTTTTACTTAAATCGTTTTTATTGTAACTGTTCTCAATTTGAGCTAGTATAGTATCTTTACTTAAAGTTCCCTTCTCTTTATTATTTTTAGTTGTATAAAAAAAAGCTATCAATAATATAGCAATAATTAAAAATAAACTTACCTTCTTATATTCTTTTATTTTACCCAT